>CAJOHT010000016.1:5865-16987 GCA_905234305.1 uncultured Ruminococcus sp.
GGCTCCGTCCGCCATAATTACAACACGGCCGATAAGCTCCTGGATTTTCCCTTTCGGTTTAAATAATTCGCGCTTATTTCTTACCGCTTCGTAAATACGGTCGTAATCGCATACGATTCCCGCTAAATCAACGGGGATAATAACCTTTGTATGTTCGTTGATAGCGGCTTCCATTTTATCGTAATCCATCTCGAACGAGCCTGGCTTACAGTCGATCATAACGGGCTTTGCGCCGACATGATATACTACGGAAGCGGTAGCGGTATATGTATACGCGGGGAGAATAACCTCGTCCTGAGGTCCTACGCCGAGAACGCGCAGAGTCAGTTCCGCGCAGGAGGTCTGCGAAGAAAGGCAGACAGCCTGACCCGTATGGCAGTATTCTCCTATTCTTTTTTCGAGAAGTTTAGTTTTTGGACCTGTAGTAATCCAGCCCGATTTTAAAACTTCTGTAACAGATTCAATTTCATCATTTCCTATATCAGGAGGAGAAAAAGGTATTTGTTTCATAATAATAAAATCCTCTCAACCCAAATAGTCGCTCAAATGAGCATAATAATACAACCTATATTATACTACCGTAGGATTTAAAAGTCAATAATTTAGTGTTGTGTTCAGTTTTCAAACTGGCTGTTGTAAAGACGGGAGTAGAAGCCTTCTTGTGAAAGAAGCTCTTCGTGAGTACCCTGCTCAACAATATCGCCGTTGTCCATAACTAGGATTAAATCCGCGTCCTTTATTGTTGAAAGGCGATGGGCGATGATAAAGCTCGTTCTGCCCTTCATAAGGTTATTCATAGCGCGCTGTATTCTTGACTCTGTCCGCGTATCTACCGAGGAGGTAGCCTCGTCGAGAATAAGTATAGGATTGTCGGCAAGAATAGCTCTCGCGATTGTGATAAGCTGCTTTTGTCCCTGGCTGACGTTGCCCGCTTCTTCGTTTAATACCATATTATAACTGTTCGGAAGGGTGCGGATAAATCTGTCGGCGTGAGCCGCTTTAGCGGCGGCGATCACCTCTTCGTCGGTAGCGTCAAGCCGTCCGTAACGGATGTTTTCCATAATCGTTCCGTGGAAAAGCCATGTATCCTGAAGTACCATCCCCAGCGCTTCGCGGAGTTCGCGACGGTTAAAATCCTTTATATTATGGCCGTCAATTTTAATTTCGCCGCTGTTTACATCGTAAAAACGCATCAGGAGCTTAACTATAGTAGTTTTGCCCGCGCCTGTGGGACCTACTATGGCTATTCTCTGACCCTGTTTGATAATTGCCGAAAAATCGTGAATTATTATTTTATCCTCATTATATCCGAACTGGACGTGGTTGAATTCAACGTCGCCTTTAACGGTTTTGATATCAACGGGATTATCAACAGTCTGAACTTCTTCTTCCTCGTTAAGGAACTCAAAAACTCTTTCCGCAGCCGCAGCCATACTCTGAACCTGATTGATAACCTGAGAAAGCTGCTGGATAGGCTGGGTGAAGTTTTTTACATACTGGATAAACGCCTGGATATCGCCGATAAGGATAACGCCGTTTATCGCGAGAATTCCGCCCGAAAGCGCTACTGCGACATAACCAAGGTTGCCGACGAACATCATAAGAGGCATCATCATTCCCGAGAGGAACTGGGATTTCCACGCGCTCTTATAAAGTATATCGTTAGTCTTTTCAAAATCGTCGAGCGTTTCCTTTTCCTTATTATATGCTTTGATTATTAGATGACCGCCGAAACTTTCCTCAACAATTCCGTTGATTTTACCTAAGTATTCCTGCTGGTTTCTGAAATGCTTCTGGGATATTTTTACTATAATGCCGATAAGAATAGCGGATAAGGGCAGTATACCTATAGTAATCAGCGTCATAAGCGGAGAAATAGAGAGCATCATTACTAACGTTCCGACTACCGTACATATCGTTGTGATAATCTGGGTAACGCTCTGGTTAAGTCCCATTCCGAGGGTATCGACGTCGTTTGTGATTCTTGATAAAACCTCGCCGTAGGTACGGCTCTCAAAATATTTAAGAGGCATATGGTTTATTTTTTTGGAGATATCGCGCCTTAATCTGTAGCAGATTTTCTGAGTAATACCCGTCATAAGCCAGCCCTGAATAAACATAAACGCCGCGCTTACTAAATATAGCGACAATGCGAACAACAGGATAAATCCGATTTTTTCGAGGTCTATAGTTCCTTTGCCCGCGATTTTTTTCATAAGTCCGCCCGCAAGCTCCGAGGTAGCGTTACCGAGAATTTTAGGACCTATTACCGAGAAAATAGTCGAAGCTGCCGCGCAAACCATAACGATAATAATAGCAATTTTAAAACGTCCGATATATTTAATCAAATTTTTGATTGAACCCTTAAAATCCTTGGCTTTTTCTACGGGGGCCATTTTCCCGCCGCGGTGAGGAGGTCTTCTGTGTTCAGCCATATTACTCAGCCTCCTTTCTGAGTCCGAGTTCCCTATCGGAAAGCTGGGATTTAGCGATTTCAAGATAAGCGGGACAGTTTTTAAGAAGCTCTTTGTGGGTGCCTGTTCCCGCTATTTTCCCTTCGTCAAGCACTATGATCTGCTCGGCGTCAAGAATTGTTGATATACGCTGGGCAACAATAATTACGGTGCTGTCCTTTACGTTATTAGAAAGCGCTTTTCTGAGGTCTTTGTCGGTTTTCATATCGAGAGCCGAGAAACTGTCGTCGAATATATATATCTTTGGTTTTTTAGCAATGGCGCGCGCTATCGCCAGGCGTTGCTTCTGACCGCCTGAGACATTTGTGCCGCCTTGGGAAATCTCGCTGTTATAGCCCTCGGATTTTGTGTTGATAAATTCTTCTGCCTGAGCGATTTTTGCGGCATTTTCAATTTCTTCGTCACTCGCGTTTTCGTTTCCGAAGCGCAGATTTGACGCGATTGTACCGCTGAACAGAATTCCCTTCTGGGGGACATATCCGATTTGTTCCCTTAAGGATTTCATAGTTACGTCCTTAATATTATGACCGTCTATGTCGATTTCGCCGTCTGTAACGTCATAAAGACGGGGAATAAGATTTACGAGAGTTGATTTTCCGCTTCCCGTAGCTCCGATAATCGCGGTAGTTTCTCCCGATTTTGCGGTAAAGCTGATATCGCTTAGAACATTTTCATCCGCGCCGGGGTATTTAAAGCCTACGTTTTTAAATTCAATTAGTCCCTGGTTTTCGGTGAGTTCAATTGCGTTTTCGGAGTCTTTAATGCTGCTATCGGTTTTTATTACCTCGTCTATTCTGGCTGAGGCTACTGCCGCTCTCGGCAGGAAAATCGACATCATAGTAAGCATAAGGAAGCTGATGATAATCTGCATCGAGTAAGTGATAAAAGCGGTCATTTCGCCGACCTGCATATTTCCGTCGTTGATATTACCCGCCGCTACCCATACGATAAGTACCGATACAAGATTCATCAGTATCATCATTATCGGCATCATAAATGTCATAACGCGGTTGGTGAAAAGCATAGTTTTCGTAAGCTCTCTGTTTGCTTCGTCAAAGCGCTCCTCCTCGCGGTTTTCGCGGGTAAAGGCTCTTATAACGGGGATACCCGTAAGAATCTCGCGGGATACGAGATTTACGCGGTCGATTAGCTTTTGCATTTTTTTGAATTTCGGAGTAGCGATAAGCAGAAGCGATATTACCGTGAACATAATAACCGCTACCGCTAAAGCGATAACCCACCACATACTCGCGCCTGTGCCGATTACCTTTATTACGCCGCCGATTCCGATAATCGGGGCATAGAGTACCATCCTGAGCAGTAATACGGATACCATCTGCACCTGCTGAATGTCGTTTGTAGTACGCGTGATAAGAGAAGCGGTGGAGAATTTATCGATCTCGGCATTTGAAAAGCCGATAACGTTTTTAAATACTCCGCTTCGAAGCTCGCGGCCAATCTTAGAACCGACTATTGCCGCGAAAAGTCCCGCGAATATCGCCGCAATCGAGAGTATCAGGGTGACTATAAGCATCTTTATGCCTGCGCCCCACAGATAGTCCATCTGGATTTTATCTACGTCAACTCCCGCTTTTTTATCACAGCTTACCGCGAACGCTATGCCCGAGCTTTTGAGAGTATCCTTGCCCATAGCGTCCATCTGTTTTTTATATGTGCTTCTCATTTTCAGAAGTTTTGATTTGTCAAGTTTTACAGGTATCGAAAAGGGTATAAGCCCCATACTGTCTGTAGCGAGATTGACGGAAGTACCGTCTATCAGTTTTTTAAACAGCGGACGCGCGTCAACGCACTCTGTTTTGATTTCTTTTCCGTTTTCGTCAGTTGAGGTTTTATTAAACGTCTTTAGCTTTATATTAAAGAATTTTTCTAAGGATTTAACGTTAAGGTTCGTGAATGTAATCTGACTGTTATTATTAATGTTGTTTTTTATAACCTCAAGGAAGTTTTCAACAGGCAGCGCGGACATACTGTAGTCGAGCATAATCGGGATGATCAGCTTGTCGTCAAGCGCGTTAAGTTTCTTTTCTTCGCTTACGGTACAGGCATATAGCCTGCCGTCCTTTTTATAAGCGTCCTTAAACGCTTTTTCTTCCTCTTCGGTCATAAATACCGAGGCATACGAGTATTCTTCGGATGTCATTTTTTCGGGAAGAATATGCTCTACTCCCTTGTTCTGAATACCCGTATCGATTATATCCGAGGTATACTGAGGAAGGAGCAGGTCGCAGTTTGCCTGGATAACAAGCAGAATAATAATAAGTATGACCGTTTTTATATGCGGTAAAAAGTTTTTAAAAATCTTCATTATTAAATCTCCCGTTAAAACAGAGTGAGTTCTGTTTTATTAGAATTCAGTATAAGCCTACAACTTCGGCATTTCAATGTCAAGTTATAGATTAAAAAAATCAAAAAATATATAGATTAAAAAAATCAAAAAATATACGCGTCGGCGAGAGTTACCGTCATATCAATTGTCTGATCCTCGAGTATGTCGGCACGGACGGAATCGTTCCTTAAAAATGTATGGAACGCTCCCTGAATAAGGAAGGTAAGCAAAAGGTTGTTTTCGGTTGTGTTACGGATTTTTGGGAATGCTGTGAAGATGTATATTTTCAAGCTGTCCTCAAGTCGGTTGATAAAAGCATTGTTTTCAAATCCCGAAAAAAGAATATTTATTTCGTCTGAATTTTTGATTACCGCTCTGCTTATAATTTCGGAAAATCGCCGCAGGTCTGTTTCGGTGTAGGAGAAAGGCTGTCCTCTTACCTCGTCGATGATTTTGTTTATCATTTCGTTTTCGAGTTTATCCGAAAGCTCAAAAATATCACGATAATGAAGATAGAAGGTTGCCTTGTTAATCATCGCGAGTTCGCTGAGTTCTTTTACGCTTATTTTGTTAAGGCTTTTCTTTTTTCTGAGTTCAAAAAATGCCTCTTTTATACTATTAATAGTACGTTTCACCCTTAAATCCATAAAACTTTCTCCTTTTAATAGACAGTTTTGTAATTATAGTAGCATAAACGACATTTTTAGTCAAGTGACTATAGAAAAATATATAAAATTATTATATAATTTATGTATAAATATAGTAAAATGCACTAGGTGTCGAAATGCCTTTATTTGTGCGGACTATTATATTCAAATTTCAAACATATTTCAAAAGAGAAATGAGGCTTGGTTATGGAAATTGATTACAATATGAGAAAACTTTTTAATGAAGAGTATCTCACGCAGGTGGCGTATATGTACAACAATATGCCCCGCGGACTCCTGGGACCGCACTTTACCGAATACGGACTGAGAATCGCGGTTTATCTGCCGCAGTGCAACTCCGTTGAATTTGTTAATAAGGATAACGGCGAGATCCACCGTGCTTTTCTTGTACATGAAAAAGGTATTTTCGCGGCTAATGTGCATACTGACAGAGTATTCAACTATTATTACCGCGCTTGGGACGAAGACGGAAATTACTATGAGAACGAGGACAGCAACTTCTTCCCGATTCAGTTCAGCGAAGTAGACGGCTACCTTTTCGGACAGGGAACTCATTATAATCTTTACGATAAGCTCGGCGCCCATAAGAAAACTATCAACGGCGTAGAAGGCGTACTGTTTAACGTATGGGCTCCTAACGCTCAGAGAGTTTCCGTTATCGGTAACTTCAATAACTGGGATCCCGCTATCCATATGATGAGCAAGGTAAGTCAGGTCGGCGTTCACGAAATCTTTATTCCGCGTATCAGCGAGAACGAGATGTATAAATTCCAGGTTAAGACTGTCGACGGCTTCTGCGTTGATAAGACCGACCCGTTCGGTTATACCCAGCAGATGCGTCCTGAGACCGCTTCTATCGTTACAGATCTTAATTCCTATAAGTGGGAAGACGAGAAATGGATCGAGGAGCGTAAGAAGGGCGGCTACGAGAGCAAGCCGATGTCGATTTACGAGGTTCACCTCGGCTCATGGCGTCAGCATGAGGACGGCTCCTTCTATTCTTACAGAGAGGTTGCCGATATGCTCGCCGACTATGTAGTTGATATGGGGTATACTCATATCGAGCTTATGGGTATACTTGAGCATCCGTTTGACGGAAGCTGGGGCTATCAGGTAACTGGTTACTTCGCTCCTACCTCACGTTTCGGAACTCCTCAGGACTTTATGTACTTTATCGACCGTATGCATTCTAAGGGAATCGGGGTATTCCTCGACTGGGTACCCGCTCACTTCCCGAAGGACAGCCACGGCTTAGGTCGCTTCGACGGAACCTGCCTGTATGAGCATCCCGATCCGAGAAGAGGCGAGCATCCCGACTGGGGTACATTTATCTTTAACTATGAGCGCAACGAAGTTCGCAACTTCCTTATCGCTAGCGGACTTTACTGGCTTAATAAATTCCATATCGACGGCTTACGCGTAGACGCGGTTGCTTCTATGCTTTATCTCGACTACGGTAAGAGCGACGGACAGTGGCTCCCGAATATCTACGGCGGACGCGAGAACTTCGACGCTGTTGAGTTCTTTAAGCACCTCAACTCTATGGTTGAGCAGTACGCTCCCGGTACTCTCGTTATAGCTGAAGAGAGTACAGCGTGGGCAGGCGTTACCAAGGATGTTAAACAAGACGGTCTCGGATTTGCGCTTAAGTGGAATATGGGCTGGATGAACGACTTCCTCGAGTATATCTCGAAGGATCCCGTATACCGTCAGTATGAACACGGTAAGCTCACATTCTCGATGATTTACGCTTATACAGAAAAATTCATTCTGGTTCTTTCCCATGACGAAGTTGTTTACGGAAAGTGTTCTATGATTAATAAGATGCCCGGCGATGACTGGCAGAAGTTCGCTAACCTGCGTACAGCTTACGGCTTTATGTATGCTCACCCTGGTAAGAAGCTCCTCTTTATGGGACAGGATTTCGCTCAGTATGACGAGTGGAACGCTACTGTAGGTCTCCAGTGGTTCCTGATTGACGATAATCAGAACAACGCTAATATGCAGAAGTATTTCCGCGCTCTGCAGCACTTCTATCTTGACCATCCCGCTATGTATGAGCAGGACTTCGATCCTAACGGATTTGAGTGGATGAGCTGTGACGACGCTCAGAGTTCTATCGTAAGTATGGTTCGTAAGACTAAGAACGGCAAGAAATCTGTACTTTTTGTATGCAACTTTACTCCTGTTCCCCGTGAAGGTTACAGAGTAGGTGTTCCGAATCTCGGCAACTATAAGGCTGTATTTAACAGCGATGACGCTGAGTTCGGCGGTACAGGCGACTTCCCGCAGACCGATAAGAAGGCTGAGAGAGTTCCGTGGAACTATAAGAAGCAGAGTATTGAGTTAACAATTCCTCCGCTTGCTATGATAGCGTTCGAGTATAACCATACTCTTCCGAAGCCCGAAGGCGAGAATAAGAAGCCCATTAAGAAAACAGCGGTTAAAAAGCCCTCGACTAAGAAAATAGCTAAGGCTGCTAAGAAAGCTCCCGCGAAAAAAGCAGAACCCGCTAAGGCTGCTCCCGCGAAGAAGGCCGAACCCGCTAAAAAGGCAGAGCCCGTAAAGGCTGCTCCCGCGAAGAAGGCTGAACCCGCTAAAAAGGCAGAGCCCGTAAAGGCTGCTCCCGCGAAGAAGGCTGAACCCGCAAAGAAAGCGGCTCCCGCTAAAAAAGCAGCGCCTAAGGCTGATAAAAAGTAATATTTAATACATAACGCGCAGGACTGTCGTTTCGGCAGTCCTGTATTTTCTTATAAAATAAAAAATACTATAAAAACGCGGAGGTAATTCGTCTAATATAATGAAAGGGGGTAAATATGAAGAAAAAAGCCATGGCGGAATTTGAAAATCTTTATATAGATTTTCGCGAAAATATATTCAGGGTCTGTTATCTTATGCTGAGCGACTACCAGCTTGCCGAGGATGCTATGCAGGAGACTTTTTATAAAGCGCTTTGCGCCTACGGAAGATTCAAAGGCAAATCAAGCGTAAAAACCTGGCTTACGAGGATCGCGATAAATGAGTGTAAGGACAGACTTAAGAAGAAATCTTCATCCGAGACCCCCGATGAAGATGTCGACATCCTTTTATACACAGAAGAAAATATTGACGAAAGACTTAGTGTTATCGAGGCTGTAAAGGCGCTTTCGTTTGAACTCAGGGAGGTTGTTATTCTATATTATTATCAGGAGCTTACCCATAAGGAGATAGCCGATATCCTGAATCTTACGGTGCCTAATGTGGCGTACCGCCTCAAGAACGCTAAGAAAAGGCTGAAAAAATATCTTTCCGAGGAGGATGAGGATGGATAGTTTAAAAAAAGAAATCGATAAAAACTTCCGCCCCTACGAATTTAAATCGGGTGTAGAGGAGCTTTTTATCAGGTATAAAAAAAGAAAAGCGCGTAAAAAGGCGTTTTTTATGTCGCTGACTGCCGTATGTATTGTTTTTACGGTTTTAATTTTAGGCGAGAGCGCGGCGCGTGTCGGAACAAATTCATCAAACAGATTAGGCTTAAGCGTTTCCGCTTTTTCGGTTGATATGCCTATAGAGATGAATGAAGGAAAAAAGCTGATTGCCGACTCGGGCGGAGTGCTTAAGCAGGTTAAAAAGGTTGCTTACGATAAAAACGGAATTGAAATTCTAAGCGGTAAAAAGGCGTATAAATACGGCGAACGTACCGTAATTACACCTGCGCCCTTAACTCTTAAGATTTCGGGCGAGGACGTTGAAAGCTACAAGGCGGAATGCACCTCCAACGGTTCGCTGTATAACGAAAAAAATAATAATATTAAATCAAAAAGGCTTTTTTATAAGGATAATAAGTCAGTTTCGTGGATCCCGAACTGCGACAGACTTTCCGCGATGATTGAAAAAGACAACATAAAGATACCTTCAACGTCGGAAGCTGACGAGCGGATTTCAAAAAAAATCAACGCCTTATTAAAAACCGAGGATGATTATAATTATTTTTTCGGCGATACGATAAAAATAACCGCAAAATGCAAGGATAAAAGCGTTAAAACGATAAGCGTAAGGATAACGCTCGACGATAAGGGCAGATATTATATTTCAGAAGATTAGCAGGTGGGATTATGAAAAGGATTATTTCACTGATTTTAATTTTTGTTGTTATTATTACCTCGATATATTCCGTTTCCGCGGTGACGGTCGGCGACGAGAAATATAATCTGTTTCTCGGTTCCTATATGACGCCCGATACTTATTTTGAATATCTGGCTGATTTAAAAAAGGAGCGGGGTACGGAATATTCCGAAGAGGAGCTTACGGATATTTATAACAGAATTATGTATTTCGTAATTAACAGGCGGGCGATAGATACTAACGACGAGGTGTTTAAAACTTTGCTCGATTCGATATTGTTCGTTAATATCCGTAATGATAATGTGCTTAACTGCGTTGAAGTTGTTGTCGGGGACTTAAACGATAAACAGACGGAAAAATTCAAGGAATATATCTGCGACAGCGACGCTGTTGTGCTTTGGTGTTATCCGTCCGCTAACGCGCCTTCGTCCGATCCCAGAGGTTACGCGGGTATAGCCGTAAATTTAAAGGCGTCTCCCGCGTGGATAAAAACGGACGCGGGCGAGGGAAAAGAGGTTCCAGTCGCTAACAGAGATAAGGTTCAGCTTTGGAAAAGCTCCGATCCGAAAATAATAAACGTAAAAAACGGAAAAGTGACCGCGCTCAGGAAAGGCAAGGCAATCGTTACCGCTGTATACAGCTCAGCGGTCGAAGTAAGCGTACGTTATGAGGTCAAAACCGATCCCGAACTGACCTTTAACGGAAAAAGCGTAAGCTCGATAACCGTTAAAAGGAAAAAGACTAAAACGCTGAAGCTGAGCGGAAAAGCCGCTATGGTAAAAAATAAGTATAAAAACACTAAAAAAGCGAAAATAATCTCAAAAGCAAATTCAACTGCTATAAAAATAAAAGGGTTAAAAAAGGGGAATACAACTTTAAGTATTACCGTTAATAATTCAAAGGTTTTAAAAATTAAAGTAAAAGTAAAATGACGATCGGAAGTTTTGAAATAATGTGAAAGGAGATAAGTATGAAAAAGCTGATCGCGGTAATCACCGCGTGTTTAATGATAATGTCTTCGGCGATTTGCGCCGAGGCGTATTCGTCGGGGAAAACATATTACCTCTTCGGCTATATTAACGGCGCTGACTACGCCTGCGAGGAGGATCACGAAAATATGGGAGAGTACCGTTTTGAAAACGGGAAACTCACGGCGATATTTGATAAGGTAAGCTATGTAGCCGTTAAGGAGGAAAACAACGCCAACTGGTATATGACCGACGGCTGGCAGGGCGAGGTTCATTCGGTAACTCTTATGAATACATCGATTACTAAGGAGACTTCTAACAAACTTAAGGTTCCCGAGGGAGTTGACGTTAATTTTACTCTGACCGAGAACAGCGACGGAACTCTCACGCTTTCGTATGAGGCTGAAAACGAGGGCTATCCTATAAGGGCGCAACTGTGGGATTACGTTTATCTTGAGGTAGAGCAAACCGTAATGGTACCCGGAAAATATTGGACCGAGGAAAGCGAAGCGGTATTTTTAAAGGCGTTAAAGGAAGCTAAGGACGTTCTCGATAATAAGG
>CAJOHT010000016.1:17083-17667 GCA_905234305.1 uncultured Ruminococcus sp.
ATAGCGGAATATTCTATGGCTTTCGAGAATATTGACTATCAGTATACTGTTTATACAAAGGATTCCTTTGATAAATACTATGCCGCTTATAAAAAAGCGGATAAAGCGCTTTTGGAAGATGAACTGAGCATAAACGATTTGAGCGGGTTCTATTACGGGCTGAAAAACGCGCGTGAAAGCTTAGTCCGCTTAGACGGCGTGATCGTAAAGCCCGATAAGGAATACTATAAAACCGATGAGTTCAAAACCCTTTTAGGTTTATACGGAAAGGAAATAGGAATAGGCTCGGACGTTATGGATAACAGCGGCGACGCTGTTGTCAGAACGCTTGACGGTAAAGAAGTAACCGAATACCGCGGGTTGAGGATTTTTAAAAGCAGAGCGGATATTATGGTTTTCGGACTGTCTGATATGCTTTGTACCGTCGGCGAGGAGGTAATCGACGGTTATAAATTCAGTAATCCGATTTTTGAAGGCGGAGAAAAAAATAAGACAGGCTTATGCGTTTATTATAACGGTAAAATTTTCTCAATAAAGGACGCCGTAAAAGAGGGAATAACTACCGCGGAGGAGTTGGCGGGAAT
>CAJOHT010000016.1:17690-18756 GCA_905234305.1 uncultured Ruminococcus sp.
CTATACCTGTTATACCCGCGACGACTTCCGTGACAACTCCTACGATCCCGTTGCCGACAGAAAAAGTTGAGTCTATGCCTATAGTGATAAACCGTCCGACCGACAATACTGAGAATTATCCCGATGAACAGGGACAGTACTTGGTGCAAGGAGAAACTACTCAGCCCGTTACCGAAAAGCAGGAGCAGACCGAAGGCGAAAAGTCGTCGAGCTTTTCCGCTGATAAACCGACCGAATCCGTTTCGACGGAAGCGACAGAGCCCTCGACCGTTAAATCCGTTGAAACGTTTTCAACGGAAGCGACAGAGCCCGCAACGGATAATCCCAAGGTATCTATATCAACGCAACCGACCGAGCCCGATAAAACAGAACCCGAGAGCAAGACTTCCGAAACGGAAACCTCGGCAACAGCAGAGCCCGAAAGCACTTCCGCCGAGGTTGAAAAGCCTACGGAATCCGACGATAAAAAGCCCGAGAAAGAAGAGCCTGCTCCGTTTAAAACTAAAAAGTCCAACACGATAAAAGTAACGGTAAAATCAATAACGGTTAAAGCGAAAAAAAGTTAAAGAAAGCGAATTGTTCGATTAAAGCGTTTACGGTTAAAAACGCTGAGGGTGAATTATCGGTAGTTAAGGTAAAGAACGGCACAAGTGCTAAAATATTTAAAAAAATAATCGTAAACGGTAAAGCAAGGACGATACGCTTTAAGAAAGGCAAATATTCTAAAAAGACCTATAGCGTTAAATTGAAAATTACCGCTGAAGGAAATGACGATTATAAAGCGAAAACTGTTATTAAGGCGGTTAAAATCAGAATAAAATAATAAAAGCAACGTCGGTATAATATACCGGCGTTGCCGCTTTATGCATTCTATTTCGGTAATTCCTTCGTAAGATACTCGATATTTCTCTCGATAACATCTTTGCTTTTGCCGAAGTCCTTGCCGCGGTTGCGGTAGTCAAACATAGAGCAGAAGTATGAGGTATCCTCTTTAAGCTCTGCAATATAATTCTTAGTGAGGTTATATGTATCCTCACAGAACTGCTTCATAAATTTTGAGTTTACG
>CAJOHT010000017.1:0-1358 GCA_905234305.1 uncultured Ruminococcus sp.
GGCAGGTTCGGTAGTTTCCGCAACCTCGGTTGTTTCGATTGCCTGAGTAGTTTCGGCAGTCGGAGCCTCGGTTGTTTCAATTGCCTGAGTTGTAACAGGCTCGGTCGTTGAGGTTGAGGAAGTTTTAACGTTTTTCTTCTTAACAGTTACTTTGAAAATGAGCTTGTCGGTATAAGTATGCTTCTTAAACGTATACTTGACCTTAACGGCTATTTTAGCGCTGCCCTTTTTCTTAGCGGTAACTTTACCTTTTTTAGTAACCGAGGCTATCTTTTTATCGGAGCTTTTGTAGGTTGTTTTTTTGTTTTTAACTCCCTTAGCCTTTTGTACCTTGATATTAACAGAGGTGTAAACGTTTTTCTTACCCTTTTCAACGTAAACGTAAAGCGTAGCCGAGTTTTTCTTAAGGCTGACATTCTTTTTGACGGCGGACGAAGTTAAAGGCAGGGACGTAAAGATCCCCGTTATCATCATCGCCGAAATCAATAAGCTGATAAATTTTTTCATAAGCATTCCCTTTCTTTGTTATAATGTTTCTTCTTTTATCTACAACCCTGCAAAAAGAAAAATGTGACATTTTTTACCTAAAATATTTTAACATATTTTTCTTCGTTTTGTTGCACAAATTTACAATTAAAAACTGTGCATTTCTTACAACGCATAGCGCAAAAAAACAGGCTGCCGAAAAGGCAGCCTGTAATCTTAGGGATTAATTAATCCTTTTTTACATCATTCCAGTTAACACAGCAGAAGTCTTTCGTAATATTCGCGTCGTTCGTATAATCCGCGAAGAATACTTTATTCTTCTTTATAACGTAGAACTTCGCTGCAACAGCGTTATTACCGATGTTGTTTACCGCGAAAGTGACATACTTATAACCCTTTTCAGCGTCAAACTTTCCGTAATCGCCGCTGACGTAATTATTCTTATTTACGCAGGAGAATTTCTTCGCTTTGCTGAAATCGAGCGCCTCGATACCGCTTGTCGCTTTAGTCTTAGTTGAAGCGCCTACAGCGATAAATCCGTAATCATCCGCATCTTGAATAATCTTATTATTAACTACAGCGACAAATCGAATGCTGTTAACGCCGTTCGCGGAGGATTTCGCCTGAACACCGAGAAGCTGGAGATTCTTAAAGTTATTGTCCTCAAATCCGAAATCAACCTTATCGTCCTCATCGCGCGGGAAGGTTTCCTTAACGTTAATCTGCTCTCCGCCGTCGTTTACGTAAACGTTATCGTCGGTAGAAGTTTCGGTAGCTTCTGTAGGTTCGGTCGGCTTATCCGTAACAGGCTCGGTAACAGGCTCAGTCGGTTCGTCGGTAGGAGCCTCCGTAGGCTCTGTAGGCTCGCTTAC
>CAJOHT010000017.1:1403-13742 GCA_905234305.1 uncultured Ruminococcus sp.
CCGCCGTCTCCCGACGGGAACCATCTGTCGTTGTTATGAACTTTCCAGCCTGTAGCGTCACTCGGAATGGTCGTTGTATACATTGAGAAAGTCTGAGCCTCGCCGTCCCAATACGATGAGCCTACGCTCTTCTGCTCAGTTTTTCCCGTGGATGTAAGATCAGCGTCTTTAGCGCCGTCCTTACCGCCCCAGTAATGAACCTTCCAATTTGTTTTTCCGAGTTCATTTTCAACGTAATTTATAACGCCGACAGTAATCGTCTTTGTTGCGGCGGGAACACTGGTTGCGGGTACTGTTGCCTCAGTAGTCGGTTCCTCTGTAGTAGGCTCTTCGGTTGTAGGCTCTGTGGTTTCTGTAGCGGGTAAGGGCTGATCGCCTTCAACTACTTTAAACCTTGGATTTCCGCCCGCGTCTAAACTTGTTTCATACATTAACGAATAAGTTTTCGACTCAGTAAGCACAATGTCTTCGCTTGTTCCGCCGCCGTTCGCGCTGTAGAATACTATCTTCTGGCGATTTGTCTTAAATGTCGCAGTATACTTACCGTTATCCGTCGCGGTCATATTAAAAGTCTGCTCAGGATCATCAACAACATCCAAAGCGCCATCGAAAGCTATTATTGTAATTCCACCGTTGAAATAAGGAATACCGTTTGTATTTAAATTAATTGTATATTCTTTTCCTTCAGGTTCTGTAGGAGGTTCCGTTATGGGTTCCGTCACAGGCTCGGTAACAGGCTCCGTCACAGGCTCCGTAACAGTTTCGGTCGGCTCTGTAGGAGGATCAGTCGGCGGATCTGTGGGAGGATCCGTGGGAGGATCTGTCGGCGGATCTGTAGGAGGATCCGTGGGAGGATCTGTCGGCGGGTCTGTAGGAGGTTCAGTAGGAATCAAACTTGCATCATATTCATATAAAGCCTTATCGCCGTCGTAGTTAAAGACATACGCCACATTTTTCGTCTTATCGCCGTCGTCGCCAAACCATCTGTCGCCGTTATGAACTTTCCAGCCTGTAGCGTCGCTCGGAATGGTCGTCGTATACATCGAGAAAGTCTGCTGAGCGTTATTCCAATAAGCAGAACCTACGCTCTTCTTCTCGGTTTTTCCAGTGGACGTAAGATCAACGTCTTTAGCGCCGTCTTTACCGCCCCAGTAATGGACTTTCCAGCCTGATGATCCAATATCGCTAATTACGTAGCTTATTACACCGACCTTAATATTTCTTGTTGTCGGCTGTGCGGAAGTAGCTGTAGTAGCAGTTGTAGCTGTTGTCGCTGTTGTAGCGGCAGTGGTAGCCTGGGTAGAGGGTTCGGCTACAGTTTCATATAAAACTTTATCGCCGTCATAATTAAAGATAAACGCTTTGTTCTTAGTAGAGTCAGCGTCGCCGCCGTCTCCCGACGGGAACCATCTGTCGTTGTTATGAACTTTCCAGCCTGTAGCGTCACTCGGAATGGTCGTTGTATACATTGAGAAAGTCTGAGCCCCTACGCTCTTCTTCTCGGTTTTTCCCGTAGAGGTCAGGGTCGCGTCAGCTGCGCCGTCCTTACCGCCCCAGTAATGAACCTTCCAATTTGTTTTTCCGAGTTCATTTTCAACGTAATTTATAACGCCGACAGTAATCGTCTTTGTTGACGAGGAACCGCCCGTAGCGGTAGTTGCGGTGGTAGAGGTTGTTGACCCGCCGCCGCTTGTTGTGTAGCTTAGTTTAAAGCCGTTGGTGATTTTGCTTAATATAAATGTTACCGTTCCTTTCGGCACAAACATTTTTTCAGCGTTGCCAGCATAGAAATTACCCGAAGTGCTTTGAACATAAGAAGCAGTATTATAATCTGTACCGTCCGCATTAATATATACGTAGCTGTCTTGACTAAAAGTAGTAGTAAGTGAACCGCTCGAGTTAAAGCGATAGCTTGAACCTGTGTAATCCTGACCGTCAATCCAGCCATGGAGATAGCAGTCGGAAAGCTGAACATCGCTTGAACTTGCATTAGAAACCGCTACAGGATATACTCCGGGAGGTACTTTTCCCGAAAGAGTATTGTTACTTACTGTAAAACTTGTTTTATGAGCGAGATCCTTGTAAGTTTTAGCGGGCATACTTGTGCCGATATTTACATCGATCGTATCGCTTCCTGTGTTAATCATACATACGCCTTTGTTTCCGCGTACAATAACAAGAAGCTGATTATTTCCATAATAGTTATAAATGGATACGTCCGTACCCTTACAAGCATTATGGAATTTGTTAACTCCAGCAACTTCATCGTCGAAGTAATGACCGTCGCCGCCGTCGTATGTATTATTTGTACCCAGCCAGTTTTCGTCTGAGCTGCCCTTAGGACGCGCCATATACATAGCGTTAAGTCCCTGAGCCGCGATAGCCGCGTAACCGCGGTTTATCTGGAATGTGGGCGTTTTATAGGTTCCATTATCCTTATAGCTGTCGTGGGATTCTACCCAGCATACAAGGTTATTGCCACCGAGTCCCGCCTTATAATCTCTTAGATCATCCGCTTTAAGTACATTATTCGTAATATTACCACGTACAGTATCGCTGTAAGCAGAACCCGTAAGATTCATATATTCTGAATAGTTCGAATATGGGCAATCATAATCACTACCCAGAATCTCGCCATAAGAGAACATATCACCATCAAGGTTGTTAAGAACATTTGGCCAGAAATCAGAACTCGGACATCCATTCCATTCTTTACCATAGGGAAGCTCAATGTGCTTAGCCGCGTCAAAGCGGAAGCCGCTGGCGCCCGCGTTTAATATATTTTGGAGCAATGTTCTTGCCTGAGACTGGATTGAGGAATTACTTGTATCAAGATCGGGCAAACCTGACCCATCATTTGGATAATTAAACTGAGTCTGCTGCTCGCGATTACCCCAGTCAGAAATCTTACCTCTGTTATGATATTTCTTCAGTGATTCATCAACAGCAGCATTATCGGAGGTATGGTTGAGAACTACGTCAACTATAACCTTCAGTCCCAGAGCATCAGCCTCGGAACATAAATCTTTAAACTCTTGCTCTGTACAAATCTTATTGCCGATTTTAAAGTTAATCGGCTGATAGAACTGATAACTGTTTTCAACTTTATTGTCGGCGGTGTTGTTTCCGCTGCCTACAATTCCGTTAATACAAGAGGTCTGAACAGCGGTATAACCCGCGTCCGCAATTTTCTGCAGATTCGAACGTATAACGCTTACAGGCCAGTTCCAGCATTGGAGGATAAGTTCCTCCGAGCTGTACTTTGAATTGCCTGCTGCCGAAGCGGGAGTTACGGACATTCCCGCGAAACAGCTTAATACCATAGCAAAACAAAGTAACAATGACAATAGATGTTTTGTTTTTTTCATCGTTAATCCTCCTAAATACTTTTTGGTAAATACAAAACCATATACTTACCTAATGTAATTTTTATTATACATCATTATTTACGATTTTTCAATAAAACATTAATATTTTTGAAATAAAATGTGAAAAATAACAAAAACGCGAAGCCGATATACGACTTCGCGTTTAAATCCATATAAAATTTTTATTAAAGGCTCTGCTTTAATACCTCAACAACCTCGTCACGGCTGAGAACCTTATAGCCGCCGTCGAGAATAATTGTCGCGTCGGCGATAGCTTCTATCTTACTTTCGTCGGCACCGAGGTCGGTAATGTTCATTGTTACGCCGATTTTCTTCATCCAGCTTTCCAGCGCCGCCAAGCCCTCGTCAGCAACCGCTTCATCGGTTTTTCCATCGGGATCAACTCCCCATACCTCAACCGCGAATCGTACGAATTTTTTAAGTCCGTAAGGCATAATCATCCTGTAATAAGGCAGAGATACCGCCGCAAGCGTCATTCCGTGGGTCGCGTCGGTGATCGCGCCGACAGCCTGGCCGAGCATATGAACCATCCAGTCGGTTGTCTTTCCGCGGGAAATCAGCGTATTGAGCGCCCATGTAGCTGTCCACATAATATTTGAACGCGCTTCGTAATCCTCGGGATTTTCAATCGCGATAAGCGAGCTGTGGATAACGGATTTCATAAGCGCCTCGGCGATATAATCGGAGGTGTTATCGTCCTCGCCCGAGAAATACTGCTCGCAGATATGATTAAAAATATCGTAAATACCAGCGACCATCTGTCTTTTCGGGAGCGACATAGTGAATCTCGGATTCAGGATAGAGAACTTCGGCATAACCTCCTCACCGAAAACATGGCCTATTTTGAGCTTCTGCTCGTGGTTCGTAATAACCGAACCCGCGTTCATCTCAGAGCCTGTTCCCGCCATAGTGAGTATACAGCCTACGGGAATAATCTCGCAGTCGGGTTCCTCAAAACGGATATAATACTTTTCCCACGGGTCGTCATCGCAATTGACAGACACGGAAACCGCCTTGGCGTAATCGCAGCAGGAGCCTCCGCCCATAGCTAAGAGAAAATCGACCTTGTTATCGCGGGCAATCTTAACGCCTTCACGGAGCTTATCGGCGGTAGGATTAGGCATAACCCCGCCGTCCTCAACTATAGTCTTTCCGTTTGCTTTCAGAATTTTTACGACCTCATCATAAATTCCGTTCTTTTTAACCGAGCCTCCGCCGTAAATCAACTGAACGGTATCGCCGTATTTCGGCAGCTCGTCATTAAGATATTTCAAAGACTCGTCTCCGAAATATAGTTTAACAGCGTTCTTGTAACTGAAATTTCCCAGCATAATAAAAAGTCCTTTCTCTGTTATATTATACGGCGTATTAGAGCCGTTTATTAGTCGGTTTTCGTAAACTTATTATGAGCTAAACGGGTAAGCACGGCTATTAAAAACGTTACGCCAAGAATTACGGGCATAGTAATAAACCAGTATCCTCCCCTGTTAAAGGTATAGAAATCCATCCATCCTCCGTTTTGCTCGCCGATCAAAACGACCTCGGTCAGATATACCGCACCGTACAAAACACTCGGCAAAAGTGCGAGGAGAGTTTCGGGGAACTTGATTTTCGAGTCGGTTTCAAGAAAGACAAACGATATAAGCGCCGCCATAGGTCCCGCTAAATGCATATAAAAAGCTGTTCCCAAAAGCAGGAATTTAATATCGTACAGCGGAAGAAGCAGTGTCACTACCGTAATAAAAGTCAGCATTACCGCCGTCATACCGATATATTTTAATACAACGGCAAAACGCGGCAGCTTATCGCGTTTCCCCCGCAATATCTGGATTTCAAGCGGTATCAGAACAAGCGCGGAAAGCGCCGCGACAAGGTTAGAATCCGTCGTAAAAAACATTAACGAATCGAACCCCGATTTTACAAGCGGATTTTCGCTGTAAAAGAAATAGGAAGCGAAAATCGCCGTTGTCGAAACGACCATAAAAAAATTAAGTATCAACGCGGTTAAAATTTTTTTGTTCATAAATTACCCCATATTCTTAAAGTATCTTTTCCATTCCGATTTTTTGCGGGACAAGCCCCATTGATTCGTAAAATTTCATAGCGCCGATATTGCACGTCCAAACATTCAACGTCACGTTATAAAAGCCGCGCTCTCTCGCGTAATCTATTACATAATTATACAGCCGCGAGCCTATATGTTTTCCGCGCGCGGAACTGTCCACGCAAATATCGTCGATATAAAGCGTTTTTATATCGGTCAATACGGAATCCGATTTGAGCTGTTTATGAATACAAAAAGCGTGTCCGAGCGGGATATCGTTATTATCGACATAAACAAAAACGGGAGTTTCATCGTTATTAAGGATATGCTTCAAATCTTCGCCGCTGTATTTAGTAGCGGGTCCCTTAAAAATATCGGGTCTGCCGAGGTGATGAACCATATCTACCTGTATAAGAAGCTCCAATATTTTAGGTATATCCTTTTCGATCGCTCTTCTGACTCCTGAATCCATAGTATTCCTCCGTAAATCAGTATTCCGTTTTTAACGTATCAACATTATATGTATTCTTAAAATTTTCTATATCCTTTTGGGAGCGTATCAGCATTACTTCCGTAAAATGTCCGTCCTTTTTATCCCTGAACCCCGCGACCTTTTCGCCCGTGCATATAGAGCTTCTAATAACCGCGTACTGATTTTCAGGGTCATAGAGCGAAGCCTCAAAACGGCTTCCGCTCTTCGTAAAAAATCTATGCTTTTTCATATTATTTGCTAACGCCTTTCCTAATCATAACTAAATAATACAACAATTAAATCCGAATGTAAACAATAAACCCTGAAGTTTTACATAAGAAAATCCCGACTACATTAAGCAGTCGGGATAAAAAATTACAGCAGATTTCGTTTTTTCAGAATAAATATCGTTACGATACATATTATAAGCGTCATCAGGCAGACGATAGCGAAGCCCCATACCGTATCCGCGAACGGGAGCCATTTAAGGTTCATTCCGTAAATTCCCGAGATAACCGTAGGAATAGCCATTACAAGCGTTATCGAAGTGAGAAATTTCATTACGTTATTAAGCCTGTTATCCATAACCGCCGAAATAAGCTCACGCGTCGAGTCGATAATATTACGGTAAATCGTCGCCATTTCAATAGCCTGATTGTTCTCGATCATTGTATCCTCTATAAGTTCCTCGTCCTCGGGGAACTCATTGCTGCGCTTAAGGCGCGTAATTACCATATTATTAGCCCTGAGCGACGTAGCGAAATATACGAGAGAAGCCTCAAGCTCATGCAGCGAGATAATATCGGTATCCTTAGTTTCCTTACCCGCGCGTTCCTCTATTTCGGTACGGGCGTTGTCGATATTGCGAAGGTCATAAAGATAAAGCCGCGATATACTGTAAAGAATATGGTACACGAACCTCATACGTTTTCTCGTGCTGAAATTGCGCATTTTAAAACGGAGATTTTTCTCGAAAATATCGACCTTCTCGCGGCAGATAGTAATAACCGCGTCGTAGGTTATAATAATACCAAGCGGGATAGTCGTATAATACGGCTGTTCGTTACGGATTTCGGTAATCGGAATATCGACGAGAATAAGAGTATAGTTATCCTCAAACTCAATACGGGAGCTTTCCTCATCGTCAAGCGCCGCTACCAAATCGCCGAAATCAATTCCGTAGTGGTCAACAATCTGCTGATTTTCCTCGGCGTCGGGAGCGGTGAGTTTTACCCAGACATCAGGTTGAAGCTCATCGACCTCGTTAAGTACACCTTTTTTTGTAGTATAAATATTCAGCATATTAACCACCTCGTTTCAAACTATTATAAGTAATTTAATTTTACATCATTTTTATTCTATAATCTATAGTCAAATTTGTTAAAGATACTTTTATTTATCAGGTATTTTTATATGATTTTTTACCGCATAAAAGCATTTTAGACAAAATTCCCGCATGCTTTTGTTGCAAAACGTAAAATGTATCGGTGTAATATTGACTCGCTGTTGTTTTTACTATATAATTGTATGGATATACAAGAATGTTTCGAAAAAGGGGGAAGGTTATGAGAAAGCTAACAATTCGTAAAGTGTTTTTGGCGCTTGCCGACGTATTTTTTATAATTGTCGGTACTCTTTTTACGAACTATATAATGAGCCGTATTATCCCCAATTATACGGTAAGCTACAGATTTTTGATGTATATTGTTACTCTTGACGCCATCCTATGTCTTTTGGTGCTTTACGCGATGGGCGCCTACTCGCGCACCTGGAAAAGCATTAACAAAAAGGACTATCTGTTCTGCGGGCTGGGTATGTTCGTCGGTCAGTTTTTGTCGCTATTGATACTATTTTTACTCAACAAGAGTCCTTCAAAACTGTTCTTCCTGGTTAATTTTATTCTTATAACCACAGGCTCTATACTATTCAGAATAATTTTTAAGAAAACGTTTAAAGATATTATCAACGCGGGAAAGTATTACGACGCCGAAAGAACTCTTATTGTCGGCGCGGGAAAAGCCGCAACGATGATAATAAATGAGATAGCTTCCTCTAAAAATGACGAAAACAATTTATCCTCCAATTACGAGGTAATAGGACTTGTTGACGACGACCGAAGCAAGCTCCGCTCAAACATAAACGGCGTAAAAGTCCTCGGCACAACTCAGGATATTCCCGAAATAGCCGAATCGTTTAAAATAGAGCAGATTATTTTCGCTATCCCCTCCTGTAGCGAAAAGGACAGAAAACGCATCCTTGAAATCTGTTCAAAAACAAAATGCCGAATTAAAGTAATTCCCTTCCTCGGCAACCTGATTTTCGACAGCAGTCATACCGAACTTATCTCTCAGGTCAAGGATATTAAGCTCGAGGACTTGCTCGGCAGAGAACCTATCTCCTTCGATAAAAAAGACATTAAGGAGTTTATCGCGGGTCAGGTATGTATGGTAACGGGCGGAGGCGGCTCCATAGGCTCCGAGCTTGTACGTCAAATCGCGAAATACAATCCCAAACAGATTATTATTGTCGATATTTACGAGAACAACGCCTATGAAATCCAGCAGGAAGTTCTTATGGAATACGGCGATAAGGTTGATATTAAGACTCTTATATCCTCGGTACGCGATTATCAGAAGATGGATAAGATTTTTAAAGAGTACCGTCCTAATATTGTTTTCCACGCGGCGGCTCATAAGCACGTGCCGCTTATGGAATATGTTCCCGAGGAAGCTGTTAAAAACAATATTTTCGGCACCTTTAACGTTGCCACGCTGGCGGAAGTTTATAAAGCGGACAAGTTCGTTATGATTTCGACCGATAAGGCGGTTAATCCGACCAACGTAATGGGCTGTACAAAACGCGTTTGCGAAATGATTATCCAGTACAAGGCGCAGTTCAGTACCCATACCGAATTCGTAACAACTCGTTTCGGCAATGTTCTCGGCTCGAACGGCTCGGTAATTCCTCTGTTCAGGCGCCAGATTGAAAGCGGCAAGCCCGTTACGGTAACTCATCCCGAAATAATCCGTTACTTTATGACTATTCCCGAAGCGGTATCGCTTGTACTTGAGGCAGGCGCTATGGCTAAGGGCGGAGATATTTTTGTACTGGATATGGGCGAGCCCGTTAAAATAGTTACTTTAGCAGAAAATCTTATCCGTATGTACGGTAAAATTCCTTACGAGGACGTCGAAATCAAATTTACGGGACTTCGACCTGGTGAAAAGCTCTACGAGGAGCTACTTATGGACGAGGAAGGTCTTAAGAAAACCTCTAACAAAAAGATTTTTATCGGCAACCAAATTAACATCGAACCCGATAAGCTCTTATCGCAACTTGACGAAATCGAAAAATATGCCAACGAAAATAATAGCGATAAGGTTGTTGAGATACTCGAGGAAATGGTCCCGACCTTTAATCATCAAACTAATATGTAAAATCAATAAAAAAGCGGGCTGGCTCATAAGAGTCAGCCCTGTTGTTATTCTGAGCGATGCCGTAGGCAAAATTGCAAAGCAATTTAGTCGAAGAATCTTTTTACTTAATATCATCACGCAGAGTAAGCTCCTTCGACTATTCGCTAACGCGGATTTCGCTTCGCGAACCGCTCAGGACAACAATAACGTATTCTCAGCATAACAATGGGGCTGTCGCAAAATGAAGCGGCAGCCCCATCCCGAAAAATCCGATTATTATAAGGAAATAAAAGTATTCTGTTTTTCATTGTCGGCACTTTTTTTACCACATAACCCTCTAAAATACTCGCCAAATATTAAGCGAGTTTTTTATGCATTTTATACAATAACGTGTTATATACAAAAACGAACGCTCCCTACTGGGAGCGTTCGTTTTAAAAGGATTGATCTCCAATTTCAAGTTTTCAAGAAAATCGGATTACCTGTAAAGTTCAAATCAGTTAGTGATTGTCTGCTCGGTTTCCTTATCGAATACGTGAATCTTCTTAAGGTCGAACGCAATCTTGATGTTATCGCCTGGTTTAGCCTTTGAAGCGGGGTCAACACGAGCGGTAACGGGAGCGCCGTTAATATTGAGATAGAGATAAATCTCAGCGCCCATAAGCTCTGTTACGTCAACGTTAGCTGTAATAATAGTATCAGCGTCGCACTTATCGAGGAAGTCGGGTTCATCGTGAACATGCTCGGGACGGATACCGAGAACAACTTCCTTGCCTACATAAGCGTCTAAAGCCTTAGCCTTATCAGCGGGAAGCGATATCTCGTACTTATCGAACTTAAGAGCATTGCCCTTAGAACCCTTAACTACAGTAGCGTCAACAAAGTTCATCTGAGGTGAGCCGATAAAGCCCGCTACGAACTCATTGCAGGGCTTGTCGTAAAGGTTCTGAGGAGTATCAACCTGCTGGATGAAACCGTCCTTCATAACAACGATACGGGTACCCATTGTCATAGCCTCAGTCTGGTCATGAGTTACGTAGATAAATGTTGTACCGAGTCTCTGATAGAGCTTAGAAATCTCTGTACGCATCTGGGCACGGAGCTTAGCATCGAGGTTTGAGAGAGGCTCGTCAAGTAAGAATACCTTAGGATCACGTACGATAGCACGGCCTAAAGCAACACGCTGTCTCTGTCCGCCTGAGAGAGCCTTCGGCTTTCTGTCGAGGTACTGCTCAATGCCGAGGATACGGGCAGCTTCTTCAACGCGGGTTTTAATCTCTTCCTTAGGCATCTTGCGGAGCTTAAGTCCAAACGCCATATTGTCATAAACTGACATATGAGGATAAAGAGCGTAGTTCTGGAATACCATCGCAATATCTCTGTCCTTAGGAGTAACGTCGTTACAGAGCTTGTCGCCGATATAAAGTTCGCCCTTAGAGATATCCTCAAGACCCGCGATCATACGAAGTGTTGTAGACTTACCGCAACCTGAAGGTCCAACCAGGATGATAAATTCTTTATCATCGATTTCAAGGTTAAAATCAGATACAGCAACTACGTCGCCGTCATAGATTTTATAAACATGTTTTAAACTAACATTTGCCATACATTATTCCTCCAATGTATATGAATAATTTTTCAACAAATACATTGTACCATTTAAATGTATATTTTACCATTTGTAAAATAACCAAACTTTTATGCTTCTTTTTATATAAAACGAGTACGATGTCAAAAGCAAGTTAGAATTTTTGTGCTATTTGCCGATAAATATTGACGTTTTTTCAAAAAAAGTCAGTTCTCGAGCCTCTCCTGTGTGCAATTTGCCATCCAGCTCCAAACCGCCGATTTTAACGCGTTTTAAGTATATCACGTTTAACGAGAATACGGCGAACATCTTTTTAACCTGGTGGAATTTTCCCTCGCATATTTCAACATACGCTGTATTTTTATCCGTTATTTCGAGTTTGGCAGGCAGGCATTTTGTCCCGTCGCGGAATTCAACCCCTTTTTCAAACTCCGAAACCATACTATCATAAAGCTCTCCGTCAAGTTTTACATAGTATCTTTTATAAATATGCTTTTTAGGCGAGGTGAGCTTATGGGCAAAATCTCCGTCGTCGGTAAGGATTAGCAATCCCTCGGTATCCTTATCAAGCCTTCCCGCAGGGAAAAGACCTTTTCTCTTAAGCTCGGCGGGCAGAATATCGACAACTGTTTTGTCTTTATCGTCTTTAGCCGCGGATATAACTCCCGCGGGCTTATTCATCATAATATAAAGATACTTTTTAAAACTAAGGGCTTGTCCGTTAACCTTTATTTCGGTATTTTCGGGGTCTACCTTAAACTCGGGTTTAACGATTACCCCGCCGTCAACGGTAACGGATTTTTTTCTTATCAGCTTTTGAACCTCGCTGCGGGAGCCTATCCCCTGCGATACTAAAACTTTATCCAGTCTTTCCATTTTTATCCTTTACAAGAGGGCGGTACGCTTCTTTATAGAGTCCGCTCTCAATATGTCCCGCTATAACGCTGCCTTTATATACAAGAATCGTAACATTTCCGCCGTTTTTCAGCTTATAAACAGCCCGCTCGACCTCACAGCCTTTAAACCGCTCAAGATCAAGGCCTGCTTTTTTCTGCAGCGAGTTATAATATTTATAGGTAATATTAAATTTTTCGGGAACGGTAACTTTATCCTTTTTCTCACTTTTAGGAATAATACCAAGATTAAACTGCTTAAAAAACTTGATCCGTGAGTTAATATCAGAAACCTCGGTAAAATAACGCCCTGTTTCATCGCTCGAGGCGTCCTCTGCTACCGAACCTTTCCGCTCGGCGCCTATAAGAAAACATATCCCCGTAAGCATTAAAGCGCATACGGTAATGACCGCGATTTTCCCGATATGTTTCTTGTTAATGTAAATAATTGGCATATAATCACCCATAAGATTATATGCTGGACAGGTTGTTTTTAAACCTAAATTAAAATTTTTATAATATCCTCGGGTGTATCCG
>CAJOHT010000018.1 GCA_905234305.1 uncultured Ruminococcus sp.
GATAGTCAGTCCGTCCGCGTCCTTACATTTATCAGACAAAGCTATAAGCGGTTCAATAACAAACTTTCTCGTATTTTCAATTTGCTCCAGTTTCTTTTTATCGCTTTCCTTGAACGATTCAAAACCTGAGGGATTGTTTTTAAACTCTTTCTTAAAATCGGAACGGTCAATATTCCATACATAAATATAGTTTTCAAAATCAGAAAGCTCCGTATCGCTAATATCGACAAGTCCTGTTTTAAGCATTGAAAGCAGGCTATCGCGGTCAAAACCTGAAAGCACCGTCTCTATCGCTCCCGAGATAAACCTTATAACGGGTTTAGTAAAAACATCCTTGGGCGTACTCATAAAATAAGGAATCTCAAGTTTATCGAAGGCAGCGTCAAGTAGACCGTTATAATCGGAAATACTCCTGCAAATCACCGCGATATCTCTGTATCTAAAGCTGTTTTCATAAACAAGTTTTCTTATTTTTCCCGCAACAAAATCAACCTCGTCGTTTATATCGGAGGCGATATAAGTTTCAATATTATCTGAATTCTCATTAAATAAATTATTGCTAACTCGGAATATGTTTTTTTCTAAAAAAGAAATATCTTTATTCTCAGAACGCTTAAACTCATTTAGAATAACGGGAGATTTTATCTCGATTCCGTTTTGTAACGCCATACGCTTAATAATTTTACGGGTACGGTTTGTAATCGAGAAAAAATCTATATTTTTATACTCGTAATCGATATTGAGCGTAATATAAAAATCCTTGCATTGATTTATAAGCAGTCTTACGATCTCGAGCTGTTGATATGTAAAATCATAAAATGAATCAGCGACAATCGTGTAACCCTCAAAAAGCCGCTCGGACTCAATAATATCTTTCAGCCTGTTCAGATTTTCCAAAGGGTCGACATAAGTATTCTCGAGAAGCGCTTCATAAGCGTTTAATACTAAAGAAGTTTCATTTAGCTTCATTTTAAGAGTATCGCTTTCGATATACTCGGCGGTTTTCTCAAGCATTTCAGGGGTAATATTATCAGTTTTACACTCTTTAAGAGAGTTGACCATTAAATCGAGAACGGATTTTTTTGTTTTTGAGGAGTTAAAAATCTCAAGTTTATCAGACACCTCATCCAAAGCCTTGCTCATAATGATTTTGCGGATTCCGTCATCTATAACATTCTGAGGGATTTTCCCTGTCTTTTTAAACACATAGTTACAGAGCCGCGAAAATCCGAACACCAAAACCTTTCCTGATAACCTCGCTGTGAGGCTTTCAAGAATAGCTGTTTCGGTTTCAAAAGAGCTTTGGTCGGGAACAAGCATAATGAGCTTATTCTCCCCTTTTTTGCATAAATCCGATATTAAATCAACAGCAAAACGTGTTTTTCCGCTGCCGCTTTTTCCTAAAATGAATTGAAGCATTACTGCACTTCCTTATATCAATTTATTTAATTGTATCATATTTACTGTCCCGAAAATGGTACTAAGAGAAAAATGAGCAAATTTTTTCAAAATATTCCAGCGCTTTAAACTTAAACTCATATCCGTTTTCGGTCATTATTCTATATTCATCCTTATCGGTATTTTCTTTTAACGAATTATAATCAGTCGAAGCGCCTACGCATAAAGACGGATACATTACGCACCACCAGTTATGTCCCTCTCCCTTACCTATCGTAATTCTGAGCGCGTTATAAAAACCCGAAGGCATTGTTACTCTGCCGTAGTATCTCGTATTAAAATACATTCGCTTAAGTTCGGCTTTTACGGGATAACTGTAACCGTTTTTTACGATTTCGGTTTTTGCAATATCGGCAATTTTCTGTAAATTATTAAAAGTAAGAGTTTCCGCGTTCTTCTTACTTTTTGCGTTTTGATAAAGTGAATTTGTAAATTCAAGAACTTTATCTCTGACATTCAGCTTCAATTTTTGGTCAAAATCGGAATCTGAATTCGCAAGAATATGAAGCCTGAAAACTTCATTGCTTACATTCTTACACTGAGCATTAAACGGAATAATCGAAAAGATAACGCAAATAACAAACGATATACAAATAGATTTAATTAAATTTTTCATAATAAAAACCTGCCTTAAAACTGATAACAGAATTATTGGCAGGTTTTTTTAGTTTAATCAATTACCTCGCAGCCGTCTTTTAAAGGCTTAGCGAGAAATACCTTATCATATGTACTTTTTAGCTGAGATACACATTTTTCGGCTTTCTTTAAATTGTTGAAAACCGCGAATACCGCTGAACCCGACCCGCTCATACACGCTCCGAGCGCTTTATTCATAAGCATAATCTTTTTTATTTCATTGATTGGCTCAAGCTCTAACGCAAGCTCAAAATCATTAAGCATACAGCTTGTCACCATATAAATATCCCGCGCGTAAACCGCTCTTACCATTTCCGCGGTAAACTCTGGATGACTGAGATTAGCACTGTCAATTCGCGAATAAGCCTCCGCAGTACTGACACTGAAATCAGGCTTGCAGATGACTATATCACACATCGGCATATTAATCATCTTTTTAAGGGTAGTTCCCGTACCGCTCGCGAGTCGTGTGCCCCCGACGATGCAAAACGGAATATCGGCGCCGATTTTAGAGCCTATTTCGCAGAGTTCATCTTCCTTAAGATATGTCAAAAATAGCTTATTAAGCGCTACTATTACAGCCGCGCCGTCAGCGCTTCCGCCCGCGAGTCCCGCCTGAGTAGGGATTTTTTTCTCGATAGTTATTTTTATACCCGTATTTTTTGTTTTAGTATAACTAAAGAACGCTTCCGCGCATTTATAGGCGATATTCTTTTCGTTACACGGTACATCGGGGTAATCGCAAAAAATCTCTATAATCTCCGTTTCGGTCTGCTCAACAGTAACGTAGTCATAAAGACTTACTGCCTGCATAACCATACTTACATCGTGATAACCGTCGGCCCTGCGTCTTAAAACATCGAGAGAAAGATTTATTTTTGCGGGAGCCTTAACCTTTACTTTCATTTTTCAGTTCCTCTACAAACTCTTCTATCCTTTTAAGCGCTTTCTTTATATTCTTAAGCGATTGAGCGTAAGATATACGAACATAACCCTCACCCGATTCGCCAAAAGCGTTACCGGGTACAACCGCGACTCTCTTTTCCTTTACAAGCCTCGTCGCAAACTCGTCGCTTGATAGACCTGTTGATTTTATACAAGGGAATGTATAAAAAGCGCCGAGCGGTTCAAAACACGTAAGCCCAATTTCATTAAGTTTACCGACAATAAGCCGTCTTCTTATATCATAATCGCTCTTCATCTCGGCAACATCGTCATCACCGTGTCTGAGCGCCTCAATAGCCGCGTACTGAGCGGTCGTCGGCGAAGACATAATTCCGTACTGGTGGAGCTTTGTGATCTGTCCGATTATCTCGGCAGGTCCCAGCGCGTAACCTAAGCGCCAGCCTGTCATAGCGTATGCCTTTGAAAAACCGCTCACAATAACGGTTCTTTCCTTCATACCATCCAACTCGGCTATACTGATGTGCTTTTTACCGCCGTAAGTAAGCTCGCCGTAAATCTCGTCCGAAATCACCATAAGGTTATGTTTTTTAATAATTTCGGAAACAGCCTCCAGATCCTCGCGTTCCATAATAGCGCCAGTAGGATTATTCGGATACGGTAAAACAAGGATTTTTGTTTTATCGGTAATTGCTTCCTTAAGTTCCTCAGCGGTAAGTCGGAAATTATTTTCAGCCTTAGTCTGAATAACAACAGGAGTTCCACCCGCCATATATGTAAGCGGAGTATAACACACAAAAGCAGGCTCGGGAATCAAAACCTCGTCGCCCTCGTTGACGAGTGTCCTGAACACCAAATCGATAGCCTCGCTGCCGCCTACCGTCACCAAAACATCGGTTTCGTCATTATAAGAAACGTTAAAACGTCTTTTATAGTATTTGCTGATTTCTTTTCTTAGTTCAATAAAGCCCCTGTTCGGCGAGTACCATGTCTTACCCTTTTCAAGCGATTTAATGCCAGCCTCACGGATATGCCACGGAGTTTTAAAATCAGGCTCGCCGATTGAAAGAGAGATGACGTTATCCATCTCAATTGCGATATCAAAGAATTTACGTATTCCCGAGGGCTTTACCTGTTTAATTTTATCATTAATAAATTCCCCGTAATCAATCAAAGAACCATACTCCTTCTATCGTTTTCATCATCATCTTCCACAAAGCTCAACCCGCCGATTTTATACGTTTTAAGCATAAAATGAGTAGCCGTAGCTTTTATTCCCTCAACGCAGGAAATCTTTCTCGCTACAAAGGACGCGACATCCTGCATAGTAGCTCCCTTAACCATAACGGAAAAATCGAAAGCTCCCGCCATTAAGTACATCGAGGTAACTTCCTCAAAAGCCATAATACGCTTAGCGATTGAGTCAAAGCCTGTTTCCCTCTGAGGCGTTACCCTTAACTCAATAATAGCCGTAACGCCCGCGTCGGGGACCTTGTCCCAGTCGACAATCGCCTGATAGCCTTTTATAACGCCGCTCTGCTCGTATTCCCTGATCTGAGCGTTTATATAATCCTCGGGCTCGCCGAGCATAAGCGCAAGTTCCTTAGGAGTAAAGCTGCTGTTTTCGCTTAGTATTTCAAGTAATTTATCCATAGTTTCCTCCAAAAATGATTATAAGATATTATACTGTCTGTAGCGTCGGGTTGTCAACCTTAGCTTCTATGTCCACGCAGATCGACGTCGCTATACAGAACAGTTCGCTGTTTCCTTTTGAGATCTCAAGCTCATAACTGCCCGAGTTAGAAAAACTAACCCTGTGGCTCGCTACCAAGGAATTATCCGCGTCAATAATATCGAACGAATTACGCGTAATATCTCCGCGGATCAACCACGAATTCCCGAAGAAATAGCACGACGGAGCCTTTGAGCTTGTATTAATAAAAAACTTAATATTATAATTTCCGCTGGAAATTGAGTACGCTTTCAGCGCAGGCAAAGGAAGTCTGTGGATTTTAACAAGAATACGTCCGTTTAAATCGGAAATAATAAAATAATTCTTTGAACCGCTGACAAAATATTTATCCCTGCCGCGCTCGTCAAAAATCACAAAAAGACCGTCGCCTGCCGTTTTATCACGTTTAATATAGAACTTCATAAAATATCACCGATATTATTATTTACAAAATAAACTCTATTATTAGTAAAAAAATATACCGCAAGTTTCCTTACGGTATATTATAAAACATTTTTTTATTTTTTACAATAGGAATATTTAAATCAGATGTCTTGGAATTCTATGCCTTCTAAGCATATAATGAGCGCCTATAAGAGGCTCGTACTTATTCAGGTATACGCTTGTCATACCCAACATATACCAGAACCATAGCACCATAAAACTAATGTCATATAATAGCGCCTTCTCAAACAGCGAATAAACAAGATAACCGCAGCAAAAAGCGAATAAACATGGAAGTATATCCTGAGAACCCGCGTTTTGCCGCTTAAAAAGGTTAAAAACAATATGCTTACCGAATTTAAGTCCCCAAAAAGCGAATATCAGAAAGCCGACAATTCCGACCGAAACTATAATCGTCAGATATCCGTTATGGATATCACTGTTATGATAACTCATACTCAGAGTACCGTTAAGATACTTTTGGCTGTACTCAATAATATTGCCGTTACTGATTCCGAATACGGGAGATAAAGTAAACAGCTTAAAGCTCTCTTTAATCAGCTTAAGTCGTCCGCTATCTATATTCTTGTTTTCGTGAGTAAAGGTTATAGCCTCGGAGCTTGTTATCTCTTTAACGCTAACAACAGCTTCTTTATCCAAATGTTTATCGGCAGATACGAGCTGTGAGAACCCACGCTGGCATACCGAACGTACCATAAACGCCGTTAGTATAACATATACTGCCGCTACTAAAACAGCCAGCAGCTTTATAAAAAACTGCTTCTTTTTCATTCTTGCGGAGCTTGAGAAGTAAATGAATATAAGAGTAAATATTACGTAGCACACAAATAAAGTAAACGACGCGTTAGAGTCGCATAAGAGCAGCGAAAATAAATCAACAGACAGACATATAGCAATCCATATACGGCTGATTCTCGTACGCTTAGCCTGAATAAGAAATCCAGGCTTCATAATAAGATGACAGCAAACGATTGAAACTACCGAGATAAAGCCCAAAATATTCGGGTTTATGTAAACTCCCGTGTATCTGTTTTCAAAAATAATAAATTTGATCCAGAACCACTCGAACCTGACGCCCAACATCATAAAAATAAATCCTAAAGCGCCTAAAAGGGTTGTCGCGTATATTATAAACTTACATACCTTATACAATTCCGCTTTAGCGTTAAAGCCTTTTTCGGTATGTATTCCGTAAAATATAAAGAAGCATATGCTGATATGCAGAAACATTACGATATTATATACGAAGCTCAAGGAGATATTTAAACACATCGTAACAAGGTTTACGGCTAAAAACAGCAGAATCCAAAGTCCGAACCTGAAGCCGTCCATACACTTCTGTTTAAAAATCTTATAGTAAACTAAATATACTCCCCAAAAGAAAAGGAAGACAAGACAAACGTAAGCAGGAATCTGAATAAAAGCTACATTACAGAAAAACAATACAATAAGATAGCTTATGCGAAATTTTGAGGGATTCTTCAAAATTTCCTTTAACCTTGACATTCATCTCACCTCCGTATTTATTATTGTTATAGAATCAATGGAATAAAACTTCTTTAAACGTTTTACCCATTAAATACAAATCGTTTTTAAAGCCGAATGACTTAATATACAGGATATTATAATGCATTTTCTTAGGCAGAATAATATTAATATAATCGTCGTCTATATTGGTACTTGCGCCGAGCATCTTATCCTCGTTTTTAAACTTAATGCTCGCAAGACTCGTTATTCCAGCGGGCATAAGAAGCGTCGCGTACATAACGGGAGTATATCTTTTAACATATTTCGGAACCTCGGGACGGGTACCGACAAAACTCATATCTCCCTTTAGAACGTTAAAAACCTGGGGCAGTTCGTCAAGCCTGTATTTCCTTAAGAAATGACCGACTTTAGTAATTCTGCTGTCGCCCTCGGAAGTAACAAGCGCGCCTATTTTATCAGCATTTTCCACCATCGTTCTGAATTTAAGAATTTTAAATTCTCGGTTATAAGTAGTCACCCTCACCTGTTTATATAAAACAGGTCCCTTTGAAGTCAACTTTACCGCTAAAGCGAGAATAATTATGGGTATAAGAAGAATAATAATAAACAGAACAGATACAGCTATATCAAAGATTCTTTTTACAATTATGCTGCGTTTCTTAGTTATAAGTATATCGTAATACTTTTTAACCGCATCATTATGAAACTCCTCGGGAAGTTCATCAAAAGGAAGCAACATAGTATCCTCCAAATCCTTATCTAAAGAATATTATACAACAATACTCCACATTAATACATCTAACAGATTATAGCTCAAAAATACAAATTTTTCAAGATTTTTTTCATAATTGTATTTTTTTATCTGAAATAAAGAAAAAACCGACGGAATAATCCGTCGGCTTTTTAGGTAATTTTATGGAGTAATCAAAACTTTCACTTCTTTTTGTCTTGAATATATTGTATCATATTATTATAAAATGTCAACAGTTTTTTAAAATATTTTTATAAAAAACTATATTTTTTTAACATTTTAAATAAAAATATTCTTTTTAAACCGCTTGTAAAGCCTGATAAAATCTGGATTTTTTAAATGAAAAATCAATAAAAAATTATTACAAAAAAATAAAGAATTTCGCTTTGTAAAAATGCTTGACGAATGCCTTTATGTGGTGTAAAATTATTATAATAGATAGAAAGGTTATATATTTATGAACGATTCTTTCTCCCCCGATCTTATAACTCTTCTGGACGAAAACGGAATTGAGCATAATTTTGAAATATTGGATCAAATCGAAGAAAACAATACTACGTATTTCGCCCTTATGCCCGTTTACGAAAATTCCGCCGATATGCTCTCAAGCAGTGGAGAATATACTATTCTCGAGGCTTTGGAGGTTAACGGCGAGGAGCAACTCGCCGAAATCAATGATTATGATTTAAGACGGAGATTATCGCGGATATTTGAGGATCGTTTTAACGATATGTTTTATAATTGAACATTTCCTGCCTGATTCGAGTATGCAATTAGAATAACCCTACAACATTTAAATCGGGAGCTGATCTCTTTTTGCGGTGTGCAGACCTCTCCGAACGGAACGCTGGGAGTACTGAAACAAAAAGGAGGCACCCACCTGTCTTTTGGTAGGCAGGTTATTAAATATTGCTTTCGGTCAGGCGGGATTTTTTAATTAATTCAATGATGTATTATAAGAAAGGCATTAAAATATTATGAAGATTTCAGTTTTAGGTACGGGACGCTGGGGCAGCTGCATTGCATGGTACCAGGATAAAATCGGAAACGAGGTCGTTTCCTGCGGACTTGAGAGCGCTCCCGACTTTCAGCAATTGTATAAAACTCATAAAAACGATTACTTAACCTTTCCCGAGTCAATTGAGGTGACAAGCGACCTCGAGTACGCTGTAAAAAGAGCCGAGGTTATTATTATTTCGATCTCTTCCCAGCATTTACGCGATTATATGGATAGTATTTCCCAATATAACTTAGACGGAAAAATCTTCGTGCTGTGTATGAAGGGCGTTGAGGAAAAAAGCGGTAAAAGACTTTCCGAGGTTATGGAGGAGTTCGTAGATATAAACAAAACTCCCGTAGCGATTTGGGTAGGTCCAGGGCATCCTCAGGATTATGTAAGAGGAATCCCGAACTGTATGGTAATCGACAGTAAAAATAAAGAAGTTAAGGAAAGACTTGTAAACGCTTTTTCCTCGGATTTGATCCGTTTTTACATAGGCACCGATTTAATCGGCAACGAAATCGGCGCGGCGGCTAAAAATGTTATCGGAATCGCCGCAGGTATGCTTGACGGTCTTAATATGACATCATTGAAAGGCGCGCTTATGTCGAGAGGGACAAGAGAAATAAGCAGACTTATAAAAGCCTGCGGAGGTTCCGAAATGAGCGCGTACGGACTTTGCCACTTAGGAGATTACGAGGCTACTCTCTTCTCACCATGGAGTCATAACAGGAAATACGGCGAAGACCTTGCTAAAGGCATAAAATTCGAAAAACTCGCCGAAGGAGTTATGACCTCAAAGGCGCTTAAAAAGCTCGCTGACGAAAAAAATGTCGACGTACCTATAGTCAGCGGAGTTTATAACGTACTGTTCAACGGAAAAGAAATTAAAGATGAGCTTTCAAAGCTGTTCTTAAGAGACGTTAAATCGGAGTTTTAATGTGAATATTTGTATAGTTTATTACTCAATGAGCGGTAATACAGCTTATGCTGCCGAAAAAATAGCCGATAAACTTAACGCTGATTTATTGGAAATAAAACCGCAGAAGGCTTATCCCGATAAAGGTATGAGAAAATTCATCTGGGGCGGTAAAAGCGCTGTTATGGGAAATACTCCAAAGCTTCTCCCCTATGAGTTCGACGCCGATAAATACGACACCATTATTTTCGGCTATCCTGTATGGGCGAGTAATTTCACTCCTCCGATAAGAACATTTATCAAAGAGAATATGGAGAAAATAGCGGGAAAAGATTTCGCGGTATTCGCCTGCTCAATGGGCGGAGGCGCTGAAAAGTCGATAGATAAGCTAAAAAATTATTTAATGATAAATGAATTTAAATCAACGCTGAGCTTAATTGACCCTAAGGATAAACCGAGCGAAGATAACGACAAAAAGATAGATGATTTTATTTCTAAAATAGAATAATACGCCAAGATAAAAGGCAGGTACGAAATCGTACCTGCCTAAATTATTACCTATTACCTGATATTAGTACATTCCGCCCATATCGGGTTGAGCCATAGGAACGGGATTTTCTTCCTTGATATCGCTTACGAGCGATTCAGTAGTAAGTACCATAGCGGCAACCGAGGAAGCGTTCTGAATAGCCGAACGAGTTACCTTAGCGGGATCTACGATTCCTGCCTCTACCATATCAGTATATTCCTCGGTAAGCGCGTTAAAACCGTAGCCTACCTTATCGGCTCTCTTAACATTCTCGACGATAACGGAACCTTCAAGACCAGCGTTTGACGCAATCTGGCGGAGCGGAGCTTCTAAAGCGCCGAGTACAATATTCGCGCCGATTTTCTCGTCGCCTTCTAACGTATCAATATACTTCTGAACAGCGGGGATCGTGTTTATAAGAGCGATTCCGCCGCCCGCTACGATACCTTCCTCAACGGCAGCCTTTGTAGCTGCGAGAGCGTCCTCGATACGGAGCTTCTTTTCCTTCATTTCGATTTCGGTAGCGGCGCCGACTTTAATAACGGCTACGCCGCCCGCGAGCTTAGCAAGACGCTCCTGCAGCTTCTCACGGTCGAAATCGGAGGTTGTAGTTTCGATCTGGGAACGGATCTGACCGACTCTCGCTTTAATAGCTTCCTGATCGCCCGCGCCGTCAACGATAATCGTGTTCTCTTTATCAACTTTAACCTGACGGGCTGTACCAAGCTGGTCTAGAGTTACGTCGGCAAGCTCTAAGCCGAGTTCGGATGTAATAACGGTACCGCCTGTAAGAGTGGCGATATCCTGAAGCATTTCCTTGCGTCTGTCGCCGAATCCGGGAGCTTTAACCGCTACGCTGTTAAGAGTTCCGCGCAGTTTGTTGAGAACGAGGTTAGTAAGCGCGTCGCCTTCAACATCCTCAGCAATAATAAGCAGTTTTCTGCCACTTTTAGCTACAGGCTCAAGAATCGGGAGAAGCTCCTGAATCGAGCTAATCTTTTTATCTGTGATAAGAATAAGCGGTTCCTCAAGCTCGGCAACCATTTTCTCGGTATCTGTCACACCATATACGGAGCAATATAGCCTCTGTCAAACATCATACCTTCTACAACTTCGCTGTAGGTCTCGGCAGTTTTGCTCTCCTCAACGGTAATAACGCCGTCTGTGCTTACTTTCTCCATAGCCTCAGCAATAAGATTACCGATAAACTCATCCGAAGACGATACAGTAGCGACACGCGCAATATCCTTAGTACCGCTTACCTGCATACTGTTTTCCTTTAAAGCCTCTACAGCTTTATCAACAGCGTTAGACATACCCTTTTTAAGCACCATCGGGTTAGCTCCCGCGGTAACATTCTTCATACCGTCCGTAATAAGAGCCTGAGCGAGTAAGGTAGCTGTAGTTGTACCGTCGCCCGCTACGTCGTTAGTTTTAATAGATACTTCTTTTACAAGCTGAGCGCCCATATTCTCAAACGGATCGTCAAGCTCGATTTCCTTAGCGATCGTAACGCCGTCGTTAGTAATAAGCGGAGCGCCGAATTTTTTATCAAGCACTACGTTTCTGCCCTTAGGACCTAATGTAATTTTAACTGTATCAGCAAGCTGGTCAATACCGCTTTTTAACGCTTTACGGGCGTCCTCGCCGTATGCAATCTGTTTAGCCATAATATTACCTCCACAAAATTATTTTTTTAATCATTCAACTGTAGCTAAGATATCGGACTGACGTACGATAGTAAATTCTTCGCCGTCGATTTTAACCTCGGTACCCGCGTACTTGGAAGCGATAACCTTATCGCCTTCTTTAACAAACATTTCTACCTTCTCGCCGTCAACTACTCCGCCAGGACCTACGGCAACTACTGTAGCGAACTGGGGCTTCTCCTGCGCGGAAGATGTAAGGATAAGTCCGCCCGCAGTTTTTTCCTCAGGCTCATAAGCCTTAAGCACCACTCTGTCGAGTAAAGGTTTGATTTTCATATATAATTCCTCCTTAAAATATCATACTATTTAAATTTTAGCACTCTCTTATCCCGAGTGCTAATTATATTATAGCTCATATTTTTAAAAAATCAAGTGCAATTTGACTTTTTTTGACTTACAAAAAACAAATTTTGTTCATACCGTAAATGATTATTTTACCGCTAATAAATAAAAGGATTATTTTGTATGTAAAAATTTCTGAAATTTTGTTGCATTATAACTCCATTTATTATAAAATAAAGAATAGTGTATTTTTATATTCCGAGAATTCTTTCGGCATTTTTATAAAGAATGAGTTCTTTTTCCCTGTCGCTTATTTCGAGAGAGTTCATTATTTCAATATTGAGTTCAAGGTCGCTCCACGGATAATCGCTGGCGTAGAGGATTTTATCCGCTCCGTGATTTTTTATAATCCTTTCAACCTGTTCTTTCGGAGCCATTCCGAGTATTACCGCCAAATCGAAATACACTGGCTGACCGACAAGATATTTCTCGACGTCGTCGTACATATCGATACCGCCGAGATGAGCAAGAATAATCCTCGGCTCAACGTTCTTACTATCTTTATATAAGCGGTCAATCAGCTTTCTCGACTCCTTTGGAGGACAATGCACATCATCGGGATACGCGACGTCAACTCCCGCGTGTATCGTAATAAACATTCCGAGTTCAACCGCGGTTTTAATAATGTTATAGTATTTATCATCGCATATATAAGTTTCCTGATAATCGGGATGGAGCTTTATCCCGCGAAAACCTGAGCTTTTTAAAAACTCGAGCTTTCCCTTTATATCCTCGCAATCGGGATGAATCCCACCGAAAGAATATATATTTTCCTCGCTGTTCAGTATAGCTGCGAATTTATTAATTGAATCGAACTGCGATGGTTTTGTACATACGGGTAGTACAAGCGCCTTATCTGTACCCGAGCTTTTCATCCTCTCTTTAAGATTATTAAGAGTTCCGTCGCCGTATGAATCAATCCCGCCTTTTTCCATAAGATACGGTATTGTTTTAACAGCTATTTTATCAGGGAAAACGTGAGTATGAAAATCAATAATCATTTTTTACACTCCAATTTTAAATATCAATGCTTATTATATATCCTGAATAAAAATTATGCAACAAAAATCTATATTATAAAGCCTTAGGAGGCAAAGTATTATGAACAAGAACAAAAAACTTATGATTGGTAATGAAGCGGTATCACGCGGTCTTTACGAAGGCGGCGTTAACGTCGTATCGAGTTACCCCGGTACCCCGTCGACAGAGATTACCGAATTCATTTCCAAGTACGACGATGTTTACAGCGAATGGGCTCCTAATGAAAAGGTCGCTATGGAAGTAGCGTTCGGAGCATCGCTCGCGGGTAAAAGAAGCTGCTGCTGTATGAAGCACGTCGGTTTAAATGTTGCTGCCGACCCGCTGTTTACACTTTCATACACGGGCGTTACAGGCGGTATGGTAGTTTGCGTCGCGGATGACCCGGCTATGCATTCAAGTCAGAACGAACAGGATTCACGCCATTACGCAATAGCCTCAAAGGTTCCTATGCTTGAACCCGCCGATTCGTCAGAGGCGTATTCCTTCGCGAAAGGCGCTTTTAAACTTTCCGAGGAATATGACACACCAGTATTATTCAGAATGTGTACAAGAATGGCTCACTCGCAGAGCATTGTTGAAATCGGCGAAAGAGAAGATTTTAAGGGATATGACTACGAAAAAAAGCCCTGGAAATACATTATGGCACCCGCAAACGCTATCAAGCGCCATCCCTTCGTTGAGGAGCGCACCAAAAAGCTCACCGAGCTTGCGGAAAACTGCGAATACAACAGAGTTGAAATGGGCGGTACAAAGCTCGGCATTATTACAGCGGGCACATGCTATCAGTATATCAAGGAAGGAAAGGCTCATATATTCACCGGAGAGCTCAAAAACACCAAGGGAGATATAGTGATCGAAAAGGGACAGGCTATGTCTTTTGAAAATATATTAAAAATAAACTGGCTGGTGCAGTCGGTGAGAAGGACGGGAGACTTTTTACAGGTAACGCAAAATCCTGTCGGCAGTACATTAGAGATAAAACAGTATGAGGA
>CAJOHT010000019.1 GCA_905234305.1 uncultured Ruminococcus sp.
CGCTTGAATTCTTTAAGCCTGCGTAAATCGCGGACTCTTTACCGAAATAGCGGCTGAATGAAACAACAGTTATATTGCTTTCGGTTTTTTCGTTATATAGTTTTTTCAGCTTTTCCATGGTTTTATCGCGGCTGCCGTCGTTTACGAATACAAATTCATAGTCGAAATCGACGTTGCTAAAAGCCTTTACGGTTTCCTCGTAGAAAAGCTCAACGTTATCCTGTTCGTTATAACAGGGTACTATAAGTGATAATTTCATTACATTGTCCTCAAATAAAAAGAATTAACCTTATTAATTTTACCACAAAATACGCTAATGTCAAATCCTTTGCTTTACTAAATCGGAGGAATATGGTATTATTTTATTAGTTTTTTATTTGGGTGATAAAATGAATATAACGGATATGTACAAAAGTGAAAAAACATTACTGAGCTTTGAGGTATTCCCTCCGAAGAAAACTTCGCCTATCGAGTCGGTTTACGGGGTACTTGAGGAGCTTTGTTCTCTTAATCCAGCGTATGTCAGCGTTACTTACGGAGCGGGCGGAACCGCCGCGGACAATACCTGCGCTATCGCGTCTAAGATAAAGCACGATTACAATATTGAGCCTCTCGCTCATATTACCTGCGTAAACAGCTCAAAAGCTGAGGTTGAGGCGGCGCTAGACTCATTTAAGAAGAATGATATCGAAAACGTACTCGCGTTAAGAGGAGATAAGGTTCCCGATATGGAGCCTAAAACTGATTTTAAATACGCGAGCGAGCTTGCCGAGTTTATAAGCGAAAAAGGCGGTTTTCATATCGCGGGCGCGTGTTATCCCGAGGTCCATCCCGAAGCGGAAAATGAAATAGAAGATATAATCAATCTCAAAAAAAAGGTTGATAACGGCGCGGAGTTTTTGATTTCTCAGTTGTTTTTTGATAACAGGAGTTTTTATGATTTTGAGAAGCGCTGTAAGCTCGCGGGTATAAATGTACCGATCGAGGCGGGCATTATGCCAGTCGTTAATTCCAAACAGATTCAAAGGATGGTATCTCTCTGCGGAGCCTCTTTGCCCGCTAAGTTCAGCAGGATTATGAACCGTTATGAGAACAATCCCGAGGCGCTCAGGGATGCGGGGATCGCTTACGCGGTTGACCAGTGTGTGGATTTAATAGCGAACGGCGTAAGCGGTATACATCTTTATACTATGAATAATCCTTATGTAGCCCGCAGGATAACGCAGGCGCTGAGCAATATGTTATGATAAAGCTCGAAAAAATAAACCGCGCCGAGGTACTGCGTTATCTCGGCGGAAGCAAGGTCGAGTTGAATGAGGCGATGAGCGGGCTGCTAAAAAGCTGCGAAGATAAAATCCTGTCCGTTTCCGCGCCCAAATATTTATACAAAACTGTTCCGCTTAATGACAGCGTATTGATTAAGGGCGAGTCGATAAAAACTCACCTTAAAGGCTGCGAGAACGCGGTGTTATTATGCGCGACGGTAGGAGCCGAGGTAGATAGGCTGATACGCAGATTTTCGGTAGAGGATATGGCGCGGGCGGTTGTAATCGACGCTATGGCGAGCGCGGCGGTTGAGCAGGTTTGCGATAAGCTGGAGGAAATAATCGCAGAAGAAAACAGCGAAAAATATCTGACGAGAAGATTTTCCCCGGGATACGGCGATTACCCGATAGAGCTTCAGAAAACTTTTCTACGGCTTCTTGACGCGCCGAGGAAAATCGGACTTTGCGTAAACGAAAGCTCGCTTTTGACCCCGACAAAATCCGTGACGGCGATTATCGGAATAAGCGATAAACCCGTAGACAAAAAACGCGCGGGCTGTATTAGCTGTAATCTTAGAGAAACTTGTAAATTCAGGAAAACAGGTGAATTTTGTGAATTTTGAAGCGTTATTAAAAAAAGATTTTATACTGCTCGACGGGGCTACGGGAACTATGCTCCAAAAAAGCGGACTTAAGCTCGGGGAAATCCCCGAGACTTTAAATATTACCCGTCCCGAGGTCGTTATAGATATTCACCGTCAGTATATAAACGAGGGTACTGAAATCTTAACGACAAATACATTCGGCGCAAATTCTTATAAGATGAAGGACAGCGGTTACTCTGTGGGTGAAATAATCAGTGCCGCGCTGAAAAACGCGAGATCAGCCGCCGAGGATAAAGCGCTTGTAGCGTTGGAAATCGGTCCGATAGGACAGTTGCTTGAACCCGCTGGCTCGTTGAGTTTTGATGAGGCTTACGGCTATTTTAAGGAACAGATTTTAGCGGGACAGGGAGCGGATTTAATCCTTTTTGAAACCTTTACCGATTTGCTGGAGCTTAAAGCAGGCGTGCTTGCAGCTAAGGAAAACAGCGATAAGCCTATAATAGCTTCTATGACCTTCGAGGCTAACGGAAGAACTTTTTCGGGCGTAAGCGTAGCTTGCGCGGCGTTGACCTTAGAAGGACTCGGCGTCAGCGCGCTGGGAGTTAACTGTTCGCTCGGCCCCGACGAGCTTACTCCGATAGTAAAAGAATTTACCCGCTGGACTGCGCTTCCGCTTTTTGTAAAGCCGAACGCTGGGCTTCCCGACCCGAACAGCAATACTTACAACGTTACTCCCGCGGATTTTGCCCGAAGTATGGATAATATTATTGACTTCGGTTCGGTTAAATTAGTAGGAGGCTGCTGCGGAACTACTCCCGAATATATTGCCGAGCTAAAAAATGTTATAGATAATAAAAAGTTCAGATTTGCTGAGAAAAAGAGGGGTACCGCCGTATGCTCGGGTACCTGCGCCGTTGAGATTAGCGAGCCGAGGATTATCGGCGAGCGGATTAACCCTACGGGCAAAAAGCTCTTTAAAGAAGCGCTCGTTAATAACGATATCGACTATATTCTCTCTCAGGCAATCAGGCGGGCGCCGACATACTGGATGTAAATGTCGGACATCCCGAAATAGATGAGAAAGAAATGATGGTGCGTACAGTAAAGGCGCTGCAGTCCGTAGTGGACGTACCTCTGCAAATAGACTCGACTAAACCCGATGTGCTTGAGGCGGCGCTCAGAATTTATAACGGAAAGCCTATAATAAACTCCGTTAACGGCGAGGAAAAATCCTTGAGTTCGGTACTTCCTCTCGTAAAAAAATACGGAGCATGCGTTATAGGGCTGACGCTTGACGAAAACGGTATTCCGAAAACTGCCGAGGGACGTTTTAAAATAGCCGAAAAAATCGTAAACCGCGCTAAAGAGCTTGGAATTCCCGCTGAGGACGTATATATCGACTGTCTTACCCTGACGGCTTCTGCCGAGCAGGACGGCGTTATGGAAACTCTAAACGCACTCCACAGAGTAAAGACAGAGCTTGGACTCAATACCGTTCTCGGTGTATCGAATATTTCCTTCGGTCTGCCTAACCGTGAGCTCATAACACGTACCTTCCTGACAATGGCTCTACACAGCGGACTTACATTATCAACCCTAACGACGAGCTTATGACGGGAGCCGTGATGGCGTATAAGGTGCTTGAGAATATAGATAAAGGTTCCGTTAAGTTTATTGAAAAGTATAATGAATTTAAGGCTGAGAAGCCTAAGGTGATTAACGCGCGGGCGACGATTTCGGAAGCCGTTATTAACGGACTTAAGGGCGAGGCTGAAAGTCTTACCGAAAAAGCTCTCGAAAAAAAGGACGCTATGGAAATAATCAACAGCGAGCTTATCCCCGCGCTCGATAATGTAGGAGCGGATTTCGAGAGCGGTAAAATCTTTTTGCCCCAGCTTATTCAGAGCGCGAATGTCGCGCAGGTATGCTTTGAGGTTATTAAAAAGAAGCTCACTAGTACCGACAGTTCTCCCGTAAGCAAAGGGAAAATCATTCTCGCTACCGTTAAGGGAGATATTCACGATATCGGGAAGAATATTGTTAAGGTTCTGCTCGATAATTACGGCTATACAGTAGTGGATTTAGGCAGAGATGTCGCTCCCGAGGTTATTATCGATACCGCAATCAAGCAGGATATAAAACTTATCGGGCTTTCAGCGTTAATGACAACGACGCTTAAAAGTATGGAGGATACAATAGCGCTCGCGAGGAAAACTCCCGAGCTTCAAAATCCCGACGGCTCGAGCAAGGTTATATTCTTTGTCGGCGGAGCGGTTTTGACCCATGATTACGCGATGAAGATAGGAGCCGATTATTACTGCAAGGATGCTAAGGAGTCAGTAGATACGGCGAAAAAGGTGTTTAATTAAAGAATTTATCAGTAACCAGTTTTAGGATTAATAAAACCCGAAGGAAAAGGCTTGCGCTCAGCGCAAGCCTTTTAAAATACAACAACTTTACATTTTAATTTTATTTTTCCGTTTGTTTTGACCGTTATAACTGCGGCGCCCTGTCTTTTAGCTTTAATTTTACCGTTATAACTTACCGAAGCGACTTTGCTGTTGCTTGATTTAAAAGAGGCGCTTCCGTATTGCCCTTTAATCTTAAGTTTAAAAGATTGATTTCTCTTTAGGCTGAGCTTGGATTTATTGAGCTTCGGGTTTTTAACCGTGACTTTTATCTTAAAGATAATCTTTTTGTTTTCGATTTTTATAACGGCTTTGCCTTTTTTCTTGGCGGTGACAACGCCTTTTTTAGAGATAACGGCTATGGATTTCTTATTTGAAGAATACTTATATCCCGAACCTGAGCCAGGTTCCAGAGTTGCCTTTTGTTTTACATAAATCGTCAGTTTACTTTTTACAGTTGCCTTTTTTGTTTTTACGGTTTTTGACGAATCGGCGGGATTTGGAGTATCAATAGGTTCAAAATGAATTTTATAGAGCGCGGCGTATGTTTCGGCAGTGCTGTTTTTATATCCTTTTATAGTAAGATTTACGCAGCCCGAGAAAACGTTTTTGCCGATTTTATTGACGTTTTTCGGGATAATTATTTCCTTTAGAGAGGTGCAGCCGTTAAACGCGGCGTCACCGATGCTTGTAAGAGTTTCGGGCAGAACGACATTTTTTAGGTTAGGACAGTTATAAAACGCCGAGTCGCCGATTGACTCAATTCCGTCGGGAACAATAACCGAGTTTAACTCCAGCCTGTCCAAAAAGATATTTTCGCCGAGCGCGGTAATATTATTTCCCTCAATCGAGGAGGGGAGAACGATATTCTCGGATTGGTCTACATACTTATACAATGTAGCGCCGTTTTCAGAGGGAGAGTAAAGGTTTTCGGTAATAGGCGCGGGCTGTTCGGTGTTCTGATTAAGGACGTTTTTATCGAGAAAATAAATAACATCAGCGACATTGGGGCTTTCTTTTATTGAGATATATAGCTTGCCGTCCATTTGTATTGCTATTCCGAAAACATTATGCGGCTCAGTTTTAGATTTCTTATAAAGAACGTCAAAATAGCTTGAATTATCAGGTTTATGGCGGTATACACCTTCGGTATCATTATAGTAAAAATAGTTTCCGTCGAAAGTAAGGTAGCAGTATGCAGTTTCCCAGAAAGCGCCGTCGCCTTTACCCTCAACATTCCATCTTGTATAAATCCTTTCTATGATATGCTCGTGACCCGTGGCTGTATTTCGGCGTATGAACGCGCCGTATACGCTGCTTGAATAGGACTGGTTAATATAATAATCATATCCGTTATACGGATAAATCACGGTATTGATGTTTCTCCACCAGATTTTGTCAAGGCTTTTATCGTCAGCCTTCGTGTTACATATCCAGTCATGATGAACGCCGTCCGCTTTAAGAGCGCTGTCGCTGACAAGGCAGTAGAGGTGTTTAACTCTGCCGAGAGTATCGTAGCTCGGGTCGTCATACGTAACGTCTACGTGATAATATTTTCCTCCGAGCTTTACGTAAGCCCAGGTATGCTTCATTTTAAGACTTTCCAGAAAATGCGACTCTATATTCAATTTGGAGAGTATATAGTTGTACGCCAGGGTATAACCCTCGCATACCGCGTTATGCTCAATAAGCGCGCCGTAAGCGGTACGTATATTCGGGTTAGTGTTATATATATCCATATCATAATGAACATACTGCCCGATTAAATCGTGGACATAGCGGCATTTATAAAAATCATCCAAATCCTCGTTTATCTGAGCGATAATGTAATCCGCGGCATTGTCCAACTCGGAGATTTTTTCGGGAATATCTTCGATATCAAATAAATAATACGGACGAATAGAGATGAGCGTACCCGAGGCAAGCTCCGAAGTAGTTTCAAAATAGTGGGCGTCAACATAAAACAAATCGGGATTTTCGCAAACGACGCTGAAGAATACCGCGTCGATTATCTTAACGTTGACCTTATAAGCCTCGACGCTTATATCATTATTAAGAGCCCTGAGTTCTTTTGCTAAATAGCTCGAAAACTCGGGATACATATTGACTATTTCGAAGGTGCTGTATTTTAAAAGAAGCTCGTTAACGGTATCTGAGTCCTCAACCGCGCCCGAGACAAAGAAAGACGATAATAATAAACATATTATCAGAAAAGCAGATAATATTCTTTTCATCGAACCACATCCAAAAACTTCTGTATTAATTATATATTTTCAGTAAAAATAAGTCAATAAATAATTTCACGCATTGTAAACGTATGACCTGCATATAATCTACTAATCTTAATATGGAGGGCTGTATGTGAAAGGTATAGTGGAGGAGCGTGCCGCAATGCTCGGAGAATACATAATAGAAAGCAAAGCTACCGTGCGTTCCGCGGCTAAAAAATTCGGCATAAGTAAAAGCACTGTACATAAGGATGTAAGCCAGCGGCTGAAAATGGTAAATCCCGTGTTATACCGCGAGGTAAGGGAGATACTTAACACTAATAAAAGCCAGCGCCATATACGCGGAGGGATTGCGACTAAGCATAAATACGAGATGCTGAAAAGAATAAAAAAGGAATGAAATAAGGGGCGGAATTAACCGCCCCCTTAATTTGCTTTTTACGCTTTTCCTACGGAACCGAAGAGTTCCATTTTTTCTTTAACTGTGTCTTTAATAGCCTGAGCGCCTGGAGCAAGAAGTTTTCTCGGGTCGAAGCCCTTGCCCTGAAGATCCTTGCCTGCTTCGATATACTCTCTTGTAGCTGCCGCGAAAGCAAGCTGACATTCGGTATTAACGTTAATCTTAGAAACGCCGAGAGTGATAGCTTTCTTGATCATATCCGCGGGGATACCTGTGCCGCCGTGGAGAACTAAGGGCATATCGCCTGTAAGCTGCTGGATAGCGTCGAGAGTCTCAAATGAGAGTCCCTGCCAGTTTTCGGGATATTTTCCGTGGATGTTACCGATACCCGCGGCAAGCATTGTAACGCCTAAATCGGCTACCATCTTGCATTCCTCGGGATCAGCGCATTCGCCCGCGCCGATAACGCCGTCTTCCTCGCCGCCGATTGAGCCGACCTCTGCCTCGATAGAAAGACCGAGTTCGTTACATGTAGCAACTAATTCCTTAGTCTTAGCTACATTTTCATCGATGGGATAATGAGAGCCGTCGAACATAATTGAGCTGAAGCCCGCTTCGATACAAGCCTTAGCGCCTTCATAGGAGCCGTGGTCAAGATGTAAAGCTACGGGAACTGTGATGTTAAGCTCCTCGAGCATAGCCGTTACCATACCTACAACGGTCTTGTAACCGCACATATACTTGCCAGCTCCCTCGGAAACACCTAAAATTACAGGTGATTTAAGCTCCTCGGCAGTCAGAAGAATGGATTTTGTCCATTCAAGGTTATTGATGTTGAACTGACCTACAGCATAGTGGCCTGCTTTTGCTTTTGTAAGCATTTCTTTTGCGTTAACTAATGGCATAATTAAACCTCCGAAGATTAAATTTCATACAATGCGCGTCCGCATAGTACGTTTAATTAATTATACAACATATTTTACCGAAGATAAAGCCTTTTAGGAATTTTTTTCAACTTTTTTCGTACAATATAACCAAAATTGTATAAATGCCTGTTGTTTTTGTTTTAAAAAAAGATTATAATACTAAATAGTATTATTATGACGGTAAAAAGGAGATTCATTTATGAGCGAATTTAACGATAATAACTATACTCCGAATATGCCTCCCGTGCCGCCTCAGGCGCCGATTGATGAGGCTAAGGTGTATAACAGGGAAAAGCCTGTACATAACGAAGCGGCAAGATCGCCGTATGTATCACAGCCTCAGTATCCCCAGGGTACTCCCGCTGTGAACGCGCGGCAGTATAATCAGGCACCGACTGTTCAAAATCCGCAGCCGAAGTATAACCCGCCGCAGTATAATTCTCAGTATCAGGTTTACGGTAATCAGCAGTACAATACTCAGCCTAATTACAATGTTCCTCCGCAGGCTCCTGCCGCGCAGAACGGATATAACAATCCGAATTACGCTTATGCGCCGAAAGCTGCCGTGAAGCAGCCGATGAGTTCGGGCGCGAAAGCGTTTATAATTATCGCTATCGCGATTCTTTCGGCAAGCCTTATAGGATTTATCGTATATACCGCAATGAATACTGGAAATTCAGGATTTACGCCCGAGCCTCGTCCAAGCAGCGGATACAGCTTTACACTGCCTACGGAAAATGTTCCGTACGCTACGGAAGCTCCGACGCAATCGAATAAAGAATATAAGGAATCCGACCTTCAAAAGGAAACCAAGCCTAAATTCAAGGGCATTAAGCTGAATAAAAAGCCGTCGGCAAAATCGCAGCACGGTACCTCTTACGCGTTTAAGAGCGTAGAAAAATCCGTAGTCGGAATAATATGCTATACTGACAGCCAGCAGGGTACAGCCGTGAGCTATTCCTCGATGGGTTCGGGTATGGTAATAAGCTCCGACGGTTATATTCTTACAAACGCTCATATTATCAGCAACAGCAGAACTAAATTCCTTATTAAAATCGTTACAGCCGATAAAAAAGAATATAAGGCGGGAGTCGTAGGTTTTGACAGCCGATACGATTTAGCCGTACTGAAAACCGACGCTAAGAACTTAAAGCCCGTAAACTTCGGCGACAGCGCTGAAATCGAAGTTACCGAGGATGTTATAGTAGTCGGAAATCCGAGGAGCCTTAATTATCAGAATTCAGTAACAAAGGGCATAATCTCCGCTGTTAACCGACAGGTTTCGCTTACGAATAACGCGCGTTTTATCCAGACCGACGCGGCAATTAACCCTGGCAACAGCGGCGGTCCCGTTACGAATATGTACGGACAGGTTATAGGTGTCGCTACTTCGAAAATCGCGCTTGAGGAATACGAGGGTATGTGCTTTGCTATCCCGAGCAATACAGCGAAAAAAGTAGCGGACAGTATCATAAAATACGGCTACGTAAAGAACAGAGTTAAAATCGGAATAATCGGCACTATCGCTGATGAAGAGAGCGACGGAGCGTCGGGAATTCTTATTGAAGAAATCTCTAAGGGCGGTCCGATCGAGGGTACGGGCGCGCAGACAGGCGATATTATGACTAAGGTTGACGGAAAGAAAGTCAGAACCTTTGCCGAGGTTTACGATATACTCGAAAAGCATAAAGCGGGGGACAAAATCAAGGTAACGCTTTACAGGAGCAGCAACTCGAAAACATATGATGTGACAGTAAAACTCCAAGAGGATAAAAACTAAAAAATGAGTAATAATAAACCCGAGGTGATTCGATGATTTTAGGAATCATTTTCGGGTTTATTTTTGGCGTATTTACAATGTGTATTATCAGCTCCTGAAGGGCCAGTATGATAAAATTTTAACAAAATATTGTGATGTTTTTTATATAATACACCATATATTGTGCATAGTTGCCAAAAAGAGCTACAATACATTGAGAATATTTGCCCCTATGAGAATTGAAAAACAGGGCTTTATTATGATAAAATAAATTGTACGTTTTTATTTAATAAAAGAAGGGGTAATAAAAATGGGTTTTCTTAACAACAAGTGGATGCGCGCCGCGGTACCCGCGTTGCTGATCCACTGTTCGGTAGGTACGGTTTACTGCTGGTCTACCTTCAAGGAAGCTGTCGCCGAAAAAATCGGTATGGACGCTTTTTCGGTAGGCTGGGCGTTTTCGCTCGCGATATTCTTCCTCGGAATGTCCGCGGCGTTTGTCGGTAAGCTGGTTGAGCGCGATATACATAAATCCTCGCTTATTTCCTGTATATGCTTCTCGCTCGGAATGGTTGGAACAGGATTGTTTATCCAGTTTACTTCGGGTATCTTCGCTCTTATCGGAATATACCTTTGCTACGGATGTATAATGGGTATCGGACTCGGTATCGGTTATCTTACTCCCGTAAAAACGCTTATGCTGTGGTTCTCGGACAGAAAAGGACTCGCTACGGGAATTTCGATTATGGGATTCGGACTCGCTAAGGCTATCGCGACGCCCGTTATGATGGCTATAAAAGACAGCCTCGGAATTTCTGCTATGTTCTATATTCTTGGAGCCGCGTATTTTGTGATAATGTTTATAGGACATCTTCTTCTTAAAAAGCCCGAGGGCTGGGTTGAGCCTGACGCGAAGGGTTCGGATTTCAAGCCGCTTTCGATGTTTAAGGATAAGACCTTCGTGGGAATCTGGATAATGTTCTTTATCAATATCCACTGCGGACTCGCGCTTATCACGTACGAAACCCAGATTATTAAAACCGTATTCGCTTCTTCACTCGCTTTAACGGCGCTTATCGGTATAGTACCCTCGATTACGGCTGCGGTTAATGCGCTCGGACGTATAGGTTACTCGTCAATTTCCGATAAGATGAAGGAAAGAAATACCGTTTATAAAATTATCTTTACAAGCTGTATAGCTGTTTCCGCTTTGGCTTTCGTTACGGGAGCTATTTCAATAGACAGCGGTACAAACGCTTTTATTATCGGCGCAATCGTAATAGCGCTTCTGCTTATTGTTAACCTCGGTTACGGCGGAGGATTCTCGACCTTACCCGCGCTTCTGAGCGAACGCTTCGGTATGGACAGAATCAGTAAGATTCACGGGCTCGCGCTTTCCGCGTGGGCGATAGCGGGACTTACGGGAAATAATATGAGCGAGCTTATTCTTAAGAATACTAACAACAACTACAACTTGGTATTGATCGCGATTGCGGTTCTTTACGCTGTTGCGCTGGTTGTATGTATTACAATGGTAGGTAAAAAAGCTAAACAAAAATAAGCTTTCTATGAAAAAATAGGGCATTCGGACAGACGGCAAGGTTTTTAAAGCCTTGCCGTCGATTATTTTGGAATTAAAAATTATTTGCATAGTTTTGCGGGCAGGACATCAGTACGTTCATAAATGCAAGAACTTCGCTCTCGAACCTTGGGGCGTTGTATTGGAGCTAAGAGGTTCATAAAGGCTCCTCCCTAAAAATGCTCCCCCGGAGCATTTTTTTAACGGTCGGCTTCGAGTCCCTTAGTCCTATCTAAATAAAAAAAGACAGTCCAACGGACTGCCTGTTTTTATGGTGGGCCATCAGGGACTCGAACCCCGGACCGATCGGTTATGAGCCGATAGCTCTAACCAACTGAGCTAATGGCCCCTAGCTAGTTGCGCAAGACATATTATATCAATTATATCCCGAAATGTCAATATTTTATTAATAAAAAAGACCGCCGTTTAAGCGGCGGTCTGAAAAATTAAGGCTTTACTATCAGAAGCATTCCTACATATGCTTTTTCGTATATTCTTCTTACAGCGTCTGTGGGAGTGTTTACACAGCCGTGGGAGCCTCTGCCCTGACGATATAACTGTCCGCCGAAGGCGCTCTGCCATGTAGCGTCGTGGATACCCTGACCGCTGTATGTAAATCCGAGCCAGTAGCTTACGGTTGTTGTCCATTTGCTTCCTCTGTAGGAGCCCTTTAATACTGCGGGCGATTTACGGCTGATAATATGATGGTGGCCGATTGCCGTAGCGCGATCCCCTGGAGCGCCTGTGATAACGGGAGTCTTTAAATAGACCTTATTCTTTATATACATCGTAAGCGTCTGTTTGGAGATTGAAACCTCAATTCGGTTAGCGCTTAATTTACAGGAAGCGTTGATATTTGAAGAAATACCGCTGCGTACATTTTTCCCTACTTTTCGTACGGCTCTTACGCTATAATTATGAAGTGAACCGCTGAGGAGCTTTCTGTCGGTATAAGAGGTAGCCTTAACGGAATTGATCTTAACGCCATCGCGGAACAAATCATACTTATCGGCATGCTCTACAGGCTTCCAGCCGAGTTTAATAGAGGTTTCGGTAGCTTTGAGTTTTTTGAATCCCGCGGGAGCCTTAAGTTTAGTCATACCTGTGACTATTTTGCCTGAGCTTACCGCAGAATTGCCGTTTTGTGAGCGCTGAGCTTCAATCTTGTATTTAAATACAGTGCCGCCGCTTAGCTTTTTATCCGTAAAGTACAGCTTAGCGCCGCTCTTTACTTCGCGGAGCTTTTTATATCCGCCGAAAGAGCCGTCGGATTTTTCTTCGCTGCGGTAAATTATGTATTTATCGGCAACCGCGCTCTTTTTCCAGTTTAACTTCATAGACGAAGTCTTTTTATCGGAAAGAGAAGCGGAAGTTACATCCTTAAGTTTAGTCATAACGGATACTGTGGAAGGCATACTCTGGTAAATATCCTCGCCCGAGATTCTGTAAGCGAAAACCTGATATTTATATATCTTTGCCGCCGAGAGGTTAGTATCCTTAAAGGAGTTGCTCTTGGTATTGATATGTTTTTTGTATTCTGTAAATTTACCGTTATTTGTTTCGTTAGCGCGGTAAATTGTATACATATCGGCGTTATTGCTCTTGTCCCAGTTAAGAATCAGAGAGTCGGAGTTAACTGAGCTTACAGTAAGTCCCTTTATTGCCGAGGGGATAACCTTTGCCTCTGTAGCGGGTTCAACCGCGCTTGTGGGAGCCTCGGTGTCCATAGAAGTTTCAGCTTTTTCTCCTTCGGATAAAGAGGTTATCGAGGCTGTTACCGTAATAGGTATGGAAACGCAGATTATTATTGCCAATAAAAACGTTAAGATGACAAGATACTTTTTCATCGACGAATTCTTACCTCCGTAATAATAAAACAAATATAAATGGTCAACCCATATATATACTAAATCAAATTAAGTTTACAACTAATTTTACTAGATTGTAACCTTTTTGTCAATACGATTTTCAATCATTCCATTAATTCCATAAAAAGATTTCCAAAATATAAGTTTATTTATTGTTATTTACTCCAACTGTAAAAAATTACAGTAACATTATATATTATTTTTAGCTGTAAATTTAAATTTTTATGCAAATTTTATTAAAATTTTCGAAAAAGGGCTTGAAAAATTTTCGATTTCGTTTTATTATATTAGTACGGAGGTGAGCATATTGATACATATTTACTATGGGGACGGAAAAGGAAAAAGTACTGCCGCCATAGGTCTTGCAGTGCGCGCCGCCGGAAGCAGAATGAAGGTTATGTTTGTTCAGTTTTTAAAGACGGAATTCTCGGGCGAACGCCATACCTTAAGCCATACGGAAAACATTACGCTGAGCTTTGTTCCTGTCGAGCTTAAATTTACTTATGAAATGGACGAAACGGAAAAAGCTAAAGCGGCGAAGTTGTTTCAAAGTATTTTTGACGAAAATGTTACAAAAGCGCTTACTCAGAAGTACGATATGATAGTCCTCGACGAAATATTCTCCGCGATTGAGGCGGGGATGGTAAGCGAAAATGAAGTGTACAGCTTCGTATCTAATGCCCCTAAAAATTTGGAGGTCGTTTTAACAGGTCATAATCCGTCCGAGAGGATACTTGCTCTGGCGGATTATATTACCGAAATGAAAAAAGTACGCCATCCTTACGATAATGGCGTACAGGCCAGGTTCGGTATTGAATTTTAGGTGAAAACGCCGTGAGGCGTTCTCATAAAGTTGGCACGACTAAGTAGCCGACATTTTAATCATATAAACGCGGTTGGGCTCACATCCATTTCCCGACCGCGTTTATATTTATACAATAAAATAAAAGGGGGCTGTCGCACTAAGCCCTAAATAAAAACAAGACCGGGTAGCCCGAAAGGGTTGCCCGGTTAGTGCTTTCAATGTATAATTAAATTGCAACAAAATCGTTAATTATACAATGAAAGCAATAAGAAATCAACTGTTTTTACCATTAAATTTTGAAGTATTAATCGACGAGAACGATCCTGTAAGGAAACTTACAGAAATATGCGATACATTGGACTACACAAAACTCTATGATGTATACCTTCGTCGTTGGCGTTCGATTGATCCGGCAATAATGTTTGAGATACTTGTATTTGCAAATATGAATTGCATTTATTCCAGCCGTGATATAGAACAAGCCTGTAAGACTGACATCCGTTTTATGTGGTTACTTCAAGGTGAGCCTGCTCCCGATCATTCAACCTTCGCTCGCTTTCAAAACGAAAAGCTCGTGGGAGTCATTGAAGATTTATTTTATCAACTAATTCTAAAACTTCATGAGCTTGGCGAGATAGAGTTTAATAATATCTTCATAGACGGAACCAAGATAGAAGCAAACGCCAACCGCTACACATTCGTATGGGCAAAAACCGTAGAAAAGAATTTGCAGAAGCTCAACGCAAAAATTAATGACGAACTGCCTGATTTATGTCAAAAATACGGATTGTCGGAATCTGCTTCATTGGCAGATGTAATTGAGTTTCTTCTCAAAGCAAGAGATTTTCTCGGTATTAAGTTTGTATACGGAAGAGGCAAGCGCAAAACTGATATTCAGAGGGATTATGACCGCATATATGAGTATCTTGAAAGAATAGAGCGATACAATAAAAGTCAGGAAATACTCGGAACCAGACGAAGTTACTCTAAAACCGACTTAGACGCAACGTTTATGCGAATGAAAGAGGATCATATGAGGAACGGTCAGCTTAAACCCGCGTACAACGTACAAATCGGCGTTGAGAGCGAGTACATTGTTGGGGTAGGATTGTTTTCAAATCCGACCGATACAACAACCCTTATTCCTTTTCTTGAACGTCTGCAAAAGAATATCGGCAGAAAATACCTAAACATCATTGCTGACGCGGGATACGCGAGCGAGGAGAATTACACATATCTTGAAGAAAACGAGCAGAACGCTTACATCAAGCCCGCGGATTATGAAATCAAAAAGACAAGAAAATACAAGAGTAATATTTACCGTGTAGAAAATTTCAGCTATGACGAATCCGGAGATTATTTCACTTGTCCAAACGGCAAGAGATTAAATCACGCTTATGACAGTAAGAGCAAAACAAAGAATGATTATGAAATCATAAAAAGTTACTACATATGTGAAAGCTGCGAAGGATGCCCTCATAGAGATAAATGTTACAAAGGCAAATACGAAAATCGTAAGGTTTCTTTTTCTAAAACTATGGCAAGACAAAAAGCTGAAGCTACCGAACGAATTACTGCCGATGAAGGAAATATTCTTCGACAGAACCGCTCAATTCAAGTTGAGGGAGCCTTCGGCGTTTTGAAGAGAGATTTCAGACGCTTCTTAACACGCGGTAAAGACAAAACAGAAACGCAGTTTTTATTGCTCGCTTTCGCGTTTAACATCAAGAAACTGTGGAACCGTACAATTGACGGACGTTTAGGTCTGTCGTTATTCAATCAACAAGCCGCGTAAACTTAAAAGTTTTCCACAAAAAACAAGGAGAGGATGGAGTTTTCCCCACCCTCTGATTAGTGTCGTTTTCTTGCTGTTGAAATGTGATGATATTTTAAAAGTCTTTACCTGTTACTTATACTGAGAGGCTGCCGCTTCATTTTGCGACAGCCCCTT
>CAJOHT010000020.1:0-1998 GCA_905234305.1 uncultured Ruminococcus sp.
CTTCCCATATTGCGGATATCCTCTTTACCCTTAGTCGCGATACTCGTAACGATTACGGCAGTATTGATACTTCCGAGAAGATACGCGAGTAAAAACGACAAAAGAATAAGATACCATCCCGACATAAGCAGTTGCATATTACTCATTACTTTTCCCCTCTTTCACGAATTACCATCCTTATCGGAGTTCCGCTTAAAGCGAAGGTCTCGCGGATACGGTTTTCGATATATCTCTGATATGAAAAATGGAATAAATCCTTATTATTGCAGAAGCTGACGAAGGTAGGCGGCTTTGTTGACGGCTGGGTCATATAGTAAATCTTAAGCCTTTTACCTTTATCTGTAGGCGGCTGAACACGCGTCGTGATCTGAGCGAGCAATTCGTTGAGGGTACCGGTTTTAATACGCATAGCGTTATTAGCGGCTACGGTATTGACGAGCGTGAAAAGGTTATCCACCCTCTGCCCCGTTTTAGCGGAAATAAATACGGTAGGAGCCCAACTCATAAACGCGAATTCGACCTCGATACGCTTCTTAAAATTCTGCATAGTTTTATTGTCTTTTTCGATAGCATCCCATTTATTTACGGCTATAATACAAGCCTTGCCCGCATCAAGAGCGAGTCCCGCGACCTTTGTATCCTGTTCGGTAACGCCAATCTGAGCGTCGATCATAATAACGCACACGTCGCTTCGCTCTATAGCCATTTTAGCTCTTATGATACTGTATTTTTCGATTTCGTCAACTATACGCGCCTTGCGGCGTATCCCGGCGGTATCTATAAAATTATATTTTCCGAATTTATTTTCTACCACGGTATCGATACTGTCGCGCGTAGTTCCCGCTATATCGGAAACTATGCATCTTTCCTCAGCCGTTATATAATTTATCAGCGAGCTTTTGCCGACATTCGGCTTACCGATTACCGCGACGTTGATAACGTTGTCCTCTTCCTCATCGCTGTCCTCAGTATTCAGCTTAGAAAAAACCTCGTCCAGCAAATCGCCCGTTCCGTGGCCGTGAACCGCCGAAACCTGTATCGGCTCGCCTATTCCGAGATTATAAAACTCATAGAACTCAGGCTCGGGCTCGCCGATTTTATCGCATTTATTTACGCAGAGAACTACGGGCTTGCCCGACTTCATAAGCATTCCCGCTACGTCAATATCAGTAGCTACGAGTCCCGAATTCAAATCGGTGACAAGAATAATAACCTCGGCGGTATCAATAGCGAGCTGAGCCTGACGGCGCATCTGCGCAAGGATAATATCGTCCGACTTAGGCTCGATACCTCCCGTATCGATAACTATAGCCCTTTTATTCTGCCATTCAAGCTCGCCGTAAATACGGTCGCGCGTAACTCCAGGAGTATCGTCAACAATCGAAAGCCGCTGTCCTATTAACTTGTTGAATAAAGTCGACTTGCCGACATTAGGTCTGCCGACTATCGCGATTACAGGCTTTGCCATACTTTTTCCTCTTAAAAAATTTCTAAATCCTATATCCTAAATAAAGAACAGGGCGGTCAGATAACTGCCGCCCGTACTGTTCCGAATTACTTTGTTGACTTAGCGTCTTCCATAACAATAACCTGTCTGCCCTTATACATACCGCAGCTTGTGCATGCTTTATGGGAAGCGGTTAAGGCGCCGCAGTTCGGACAGGTTGTGAGAGCGGGTGCCTCGATTGTATAAGCCGCCGAACGTCTTGTAGATTTTCTTTTGTGAGAAGTTTTTCCGGTAGGTACTGCCATTTTAATTCCTCCTTATATCAATTGTCAATTAACTGTTTTAGAATTTCAAGTCTTGAGTCTACCTGCGATTTACCGCAACCGCACTCTCCGTCGTTTAAATTCTTTCCGCAACTCGGGCATAAACCCTTACAATCCTCCTTACAGAGCATCTTGCTCGGTAAATTAAGGAGTATGTCGGAAGTAACGACCTCGTCAAGCTCAAGCGTATAATCGGGTGTTTCAATATAATCGTCGTTTTCGTCATTC
>CAJOHT010000020.1:2031-15170 GCA_905234305.1 uncultured Ruminococcus sp.
AAATTCAAGATGCTTTACAATATCGTCGAAGCATCTGTCGCAGCGGGTGGTATAATCAAAAACCGCTTTTACCTTAAGCTCAACAAGACTTGCTCTGTTGACCGCCGACGCGCTCACTTTGACGGGCGATTTGAATGGATAATCACCGTTAATGTCGAAGTCGTTCATCGGCAAGGAATAGTCAACCTCAAGCCTGCGGCCTTCGTTTAAAAAGACTTCCTTTAACTGAAGAAGCATATTGCACCTCCACTTAAAATAAAACGCTATTTAGAATTATACAAAAACAGCCCTTTTTTGTCAATACTTTTTTATTTAAAAATATTTATTCTTCGTCGTTGTCGCCGCTTTTAGTAAAAACAGTGAAAACAAGACCTAAAACCGCGAGTACGGTTGAGCATCCCGCTAGGATTATTGTCAGATTACCCGTAGATACTACAGCCTTTACGGGCATCGGCAAAATCGAAAACGCCGCGCACATAACTATCGAAACTAAAAGAAGCAATACAATTACGGGAACAATAATGATCATAACTTTCTGTAATTTGTTATATTTTGAAATTCCGCTGTTCTTCATCTTTATCCTTCTTCCCTTTGTTTCTGAGCTTTATTAATATCAAAACCAGACTGATAATTCCTATAAACGCCGACACAGCCGCGAATACTACCGAAAGAATGGAATCGTTCCCCTCGGCGGCATGAGCCCCCATAGCGACAATCAAAAAGGAAAAAGCGAGAACTATCGCGATAATCAGTATAAGATTAAACACCTCATTCTTTTTCATAGGCTTATCCTCCGCGCGATCTCGGCGAAATCCTCGAGCTTTAATTTTTCAGCTCTCGACTGCGGATTGATTTCACATTCTAATAATAACTCATTTACATACTGTTTTTCAAGCCCTAATGACGAACTTATTGAATTTAAAACGGTTTTTCTTCTTTGGGCGAAAGCAGCCTTTACTACCGTGAAAAATTTCTTATCGTCCTCAAGCTCAACAGGCGGCTGTTTATACACGTTAAGCCTCATTACGGCGGAGTCTACCTTAGGAGCGGGCATAAACGAACCCGCGCTTACGGAAAAAAGCATTTCGGGCTTGCTGTAGAAATTGACCGCGGCGGTAACGGCTCCGCACTCGCGGCTGCCAACCTCGGCGCAGATCCGCTGAGCCGCTTCCTTCTGAACCATTACGGTAATATAATCTATCGGGAGCTTGTCCTCGAGCAGCTTCATAATAACGGGTGAGGTTATATAATACGGCAGATTAGCGCATACTACTACCCTCATCCCCTGAAACTCATCCTCGATAAGCTTATTTAAATCGAGCTTTAAAACGTCATCGTTAATAACCTTAAGGTTATCGAATTCGCCGAGCGTTTCCCTTAGTACGGGGATAAGCCTTTTATCTATTTCTACGGCGACGACCTTATCGGCTAAAGCGCAAAGCTCCTGAGTCAGCACACCGATACCGGGACCGATTTCGATTACGCCTACACCCTCGCCCGCTCCGCTGAGTTCAGCCATTCTCGGACATACCGAGGGATTAACAAGGAAATTCTGACCGAGCCCCTTAGAAAAGCTGAAGCCGTGACGTGAGAGGATATCTTTAATTGTACCTATGTCGGATAATCTTTTCATAAAGTTCTGAGTCCTTTAGGATATTTATTCTTAAGCCTTCCGCCCGAAGCCTTACCGAAGCCCGTCGTAATTCCGTTAACGCATACGACGGTATAGCCTTTAAGCGAAGGGCTGACCTCTATTTCTTCTCCGTGGAGGAAATTTTTTATCTCTTTGCCGTTGATATCTAAATCAACAGCTCTATTACAGCTTTCTTTATTCAGCGTCATAAAGATATGATGGGCAGGCTCTACCCTGTTTTTCTTGATTTCGCCTATTAATACACCTTTTCTCAGTATATTAAGGCCGCGCGTGTCGGGTATATAAAATCCCGCGTAGATATTTTTCCCGATTATCTCCAGATTACCGCGCAGTGTTTCATCTTTAAAAGAGTTGTCATAAAATTCATATACAAAATCGGGAATTTTACAAGCCTCGCGCTTTATATCGGGAACCGATACGGTATCCGCGTCCTTCCTAAGTTTTACCGCGAAATGACCTTCTCCGCCGTCCATAGGAAAAATCCTGCGGGCGTATTCCAGAGTCGGTCTGCCGAAGATAACGCCGCTGTCAACTACTGAAAACTCGGGATTCTGCTCTAAAAATTCCGTAATAACGCCCTCATTTTCCTCATAGGAAAAAGTACAGGTCGAATACACAAGCTCTCCGCCGCCCTTAAGCGCGTATTTGGCGGAATTCAGAATATTAAGCTGTCTTTGAGCGCAGCTTTTAACGTGTTCAACGCTCCATTCCGACTGAGCCTCGGAGTTTTTGCGGAACATTCCCTCACCGCTGCACGGAGCGTCTACAAGTATCTTATCAAAATATCCGCCGAGCTTTTCGCAAAGTATATCGGGGCGGCAGCTTGACACTACCGCGTTTTTTATTCCCATGCGCTCAATATTCGATAAAAGAATATTAGCGCGTGATTTTACAATTTCATTACTCCATAGAAACCCTTTTCCGTTGAGTTTAGAGGCAATCTGCGTACTTTTACCCCCCGGGGCGGCGCATAAATCGAGAACCTTGTCGCCCTCTTTTACGCCGAGCATTTCGACAGCCGAAGCAGCGGAAGGCTCCTGAACATAAAACGCGCCCGCGTGATGGAGCGGATTGTTGCCGATTGAAACAATTTCCTCGGGCAAATAGAATCCCTCTTTACAAAACGGAGTGCTTTTAAGCTCAAAACCGATAATCGATTTCAGCTTTTCGCAGGAGCATTTAAGAGTGTTAACTCTTATTCCGCGAAAAACCTTACCGCTGTTATAGTATTCCAAAAAAGCGTCGAACTCGCTGCCGAGCAGCGACTTCATTCTATCTAAAAAAACCGAAATATTTTCCATAACCAAGTATAAAACTAAAAAATCTGTAAAGCCTAACTACAAGGAGGTGATCCTCAATGAGCGATTATCAGGATAAAAATACTCAGAACAATAAGCAGAATAAACAGAACAAGCAGAATCAGAACAAAAAGCAGCAAGGCGATCAGAACAAAAACAATAAAGAATGTAAATAATTTTAAGAAACAGCCTCCCGCATAGGAAGGCTGTTTTCATTATATCACAAACGTATTATTTTTCAAGAATTTTATTATAAGGATTCAGGATGTAGGATTAAGGGGTTAGGGAACGAGCAGGCAGCTCGACTAAATCAATCTCAACGGTATCCCGAAGGAATTTATATGCAAGCTCCGCTTGCGAAGCATATCAATTCGGTCGGGAAATAAACGTTATCTATATATAAATCTGTCTTCCCGACCTTCCCTACATCCTAAATCCTAAATCCTAAATCCTACACCCTAAATACATACTAAATCAGCTTCCCGGTTCCACAAACGGTACGCCGAGAGTTTCAGCTACGGATTTAGAAAGATTTTTCGCGATAGCGTTAATATTATCCCTTATCCACCTCGCGTCCTCAACATTATCGTGATAGGCTACCTCAATAAGCGAGGCGGGCGCTCTCGTAAGCCTGAGTTCCCCGAGAGTCGTTGTCGGGATAGTTTTCACCTTAGACGGCTCGGGATACAAATCAGAGAAATTCGTTGCCAATATATCGGCGAAATTCTGTCCTTTTGTACTGTTCGGGTAATAGTAGACCTCAACTCCCCTGTTTTGACCCGCGTTATTCTCGCCTGAGGCGTTTGAATGAATAGCGAGGTGCAGGTCGTAATTGCCCGCGTTGCTGTCGGCGATTGCCTGGCGCAGCGTCATCTCGGGACGGTTGCGTTTAAAGTCGATACCGCTCGCTCTAAGATACGGCTCCATAGCGTCCGCTATCAAATTCATGTAGTATTCCTCGTTACCGCCGTCAACGTACGGGTTCCATTCCTGAAGCGACGGACTTAAATAAATAGTCGGCATAAAATTCCTCCAAAAAAAGTATTCGTTATAATATATTTACGGAAGTATTTTTTTATTCATAAATACATTCCGCTTTTGCGGACTAATGCTGACTATCAATTGCTGATTTTATTAAAAATTTCACTTTACAAACCCCCGCTTAAATGGTAAAATAAATAAAAGTAATACTTTTAAAAATTTTAATCCAAGGAGGACAATATTATGAAGAAATTTGTATGCTCAGTATGCGGTTACGTTCACGAGGGAGATACACCTCCCGAGGTATGCCCCGTATGTAAGGCTCCTGCCGAGAAATTCAACGAGGTTAAAGGCGAAGCAAGCTACGCTACGGTACATATCGTAGGCGAAGGCAAGGCTGAGGGCGTAAGCGAGGATATTATCAAGGATTTACGCGACAACTTCACTGGCGAATGCACCGAGGTAGGTATGTATCTTGCTATGGCTAGAGTTGCCGACAGAGAAGGCTATCCCGAAATCGCCGCCGCTTTTGAAAAATACGGCTTAGAGGAAGCTGTTCACGCAGCTAAATTTGCCGAGCTTTTAGGCGAGGTTATCACCGACTCTACCGCAAAGAACCTTAAAATGCGCGCTGACGCTGAAGCTGGCGCCTGCGAGGGTAAGTTCGATTTAGCTAAGAGAGCTAAAGCCGCTGGACTCGACGCTATCCACGATACAGTTCACGAAATGGCTAAGGACGAGGCTCGACACGGCGCAGGCTTCGCAGGACTTTTAAAGAGGTATTTCGGTTAAGGAGTATCAAATGGAAAAAGGCAATAAAGAGTTATTGACCGAATTATTGATCGATACCGAAAAGAAAAATCTTGAAACGGAAAAGGAAGTTCTGCAAGAGCTGTCTAAAATCCGAAAATGGGTCGAATTCTTTGGCATTGTCACCATTATCAGTCTTGTCGGCAGTGTTATCGCTGTATTTGCTGTGATAAGCAATCTCAGATATTGATCGCGGCATCAAGACACGGCGCGGGCTTCGCGGGACTTCTTAAGAGGTATTTCGGTTAAGGTGTAGATATGGCGAAAAAAAGCAAAAGAAGGCAAACAATACTGGTTTTAGTGAATTTCGCGCCGCTGATCATCGGACTGGCAACAGTCTTTTTCTACAAAGATATTTTCGCGGTACTGTTCCCTGTTTTACAAATCGCGGTTTTTGTATTAGATATCGTATTATCTCATGGTCGAGCTCAGTTTATTCCGCTTGCCATAAGCTTCGCGGTTTCAACAGCGTTGTATTTGCTTTCTAACTATCTTTTATATAACGCCCATATCACTAAGGGAAACGTTGTCTTTTTGATAGGCTACGAATCCACTCGGTTACTTGTTCCGATATGGATTATTGGAATAGTCTTTTGCTTCGCGTTCAAGAAATCTGATGAATATAACTGAACGCGAAATAGGTATTTCGTTTAATCCAAAAGTAACATCAATACTGTTTTATAAATATAATTCTAATTCAGAAAAATAGCACGAAAAATGGCAGAGTGAAATTTTTAAAACACTCTGCCTTATTTTATTCGCTTTTTATCTGCCGTAATTTATGGCGCGAGGATATTGATCATCATATTGTACTCATCCTCTACAAGCTCGTTATCGCCCATAAAGATAAGCGCGATGAATGTAGCGAACATACCCCTTGACTCGGGCTTTAACTTACCCGAAAGCTCAGATAAATCAAATTCAGTCTTATTGATTTTTTCAATATCTTCCGCGAAGGGCTGTCCGAATAGTCCGATAGTTTCCATAATATCATCGAGGACTTTTTCCTCCTCCAAGGCAAAATCTTTATCGACAAAAGCCGCCGCGAGTACGATTTGGCATAAAAACTCGTAATATGAAGTACATTTAAAATCCTCGACCTTTATCCCCCTAAGCTCAGGCTCCAGCGCCTTATACGAAATTTGTGCCATAGACTTTTTCTGCTCAGGCGTCATTTTCATAATATTCTCAGCTGTACCGCTTATGAAATTTTTTATCGCTTCCTGCTTTTCCTCGGGCAAGGAAGCGAATGATGTATTTTTATTATCTGACATAATTACCCTCCTGTAATACTTGTTATAAAAACTATTTACGGTGCCGCAATATGGAGCATAATATCGAATTCATCCTCGGCAAGCTCCTTATCGCCTAAGAAGATAAGCGCGGTAAATGTACAGAACAGACCTCTTGACTCAGGCTTCAGCATTTTTGAAACATCAATCAGATTGAGCTTAACGTTTTTAACGTTCTCGATATTTTCCTTAACGATATCTTTAGCGTACGGCTGGCGGACTAAGCCGAGCATTTTTCTTATCTCGTCAACAGCGCGCCTTTCGGCGAAGGAAAACCTTTTATCAACAGCAGCTGCGGAAAGCGCCATCTGATATAAAAACTCGTCGTACGACTCGCAGTCAAATTCCTCGACGCTTATAGAAGCAAGCTCAGGCTCCAGCTTTTCGTAGCAGATTTTAAACATAGACTCCCGCTGCTCGCGCGTCATACTTAAAATATTATCGGCAGTATTATTTACAAAAAGTTTAACAACGTCCTTCCTCTCCTCGGGCAAAGAGTCATACGGAACGCTTTTCTGATATTCAGCCATAGTTCTCCTCCTTAAAAAGATACTTTTTATTAAAAATATAATACCATACGCAGATTTAAAATACAATATTTTTATACTAATTATTGCTTTTTCAGCTCTAATATGCTACAATTTTCTTGTCACACAAAGTTTTATTATTGTAGTTTTTTAGGCTGTATTTTTGTTTCGGCAAAAATACTAGCTCAATATTCTGCAACCTAAAAGGCTACGAGTATTTTGTGTGACAACAATGAGCTGTGTATTTTTCGTGCGCGGCTTCGGTCGCGCATTTTTTATTTTAGGGGTAAAATATGGATTTTGAAAAGGCTTTTTCCGATTTTATAGACAATACAGAATACGACGAGGCTCAAAGCGCTCTATTTAAAATAACAAGAGAAGCGTTTAAAGCGGGCTTCAAAGCTGCTCAAAACTCCCCTCCCCCGAAAAATAAAATACTCGAAATAAACGCAACTAAGGCAGAGTGTTTTAAAATTCACTCTGCCTTACTTACATATTATTTTATGAATAAGATTTAAACCCGATATCGGAAAGCGACATATTTAATTCTTTATACAATAATGAATCAAAACACTTTAAGCCCAGATTAAAATCAGTAGTAACATATTGAACAATCTTATCTTTACTGAGTGTATATGTATTGCTCGTTACCTTTACATCCGGAGCGGTACTGTCAGGATTATAACCCGCCGTTTTAATTTTTATTTCTGCCGAATAGCTGGCGGAAGGATTTCCATTGCTTTCATAATATACATTAACGTGATTTGCCGTTACATAATCATAACCAGAAAGGCTGTATTTAAACGAAAAAGACGAGCTTATTTTATATTCATCAGGTTCGTCAGAGTATTCGCTGTAATATGTAAACACAAGCATATCATCCTTTGAATCATAAATTATAGAAGCAGAATCATCAGAAGCATCATCATAATAGCTGTCAAAAATACCAAAATCTCCGCCTCGACTTTTTTCGCCATTTTTCAGAATGTGTTTTTTTACAGCGCTGAGGTTTTCTTTGACCTTTGAATCAGCATTTTTATTATTTACGTATACCGTACATTTCGCTTTTAATTTCGTACCGTCGGTAGTAGCGGCGGTAACAGTAGCAATACCTGAGTTTTTGGCTGATACCTTTCCGTTTTTTACAGTAACGATATTTGAGTTTGAGCTTGTCCATTTTATCTTTTTAGAAGCTGACGAAGGCTTAACGGTACATTTCAGAGTAGCTTTTTTCCCTTCTGTAAGTTTAAGTTTTGTTTTAGAAAGGGAAATCTTTTTTGTTTTAGACAGCTTAACTGTTACTTTAAGCGTTAACTTTTCGTTAGTCTTGCTGTTCTTAACGGTAATATTAGTTTTACCGCTATTTTTTGCTTTTAAATATAGTTTGATTTTATTGCCGCTCCATTTTCCCCATTTCGCGGAACAGATTTTTGACTTCGAGATAGTATATTTCAGCGAAGCCCGCGTTGTTGAGGTTATTGTTACTGTTGCCGACTTAGTAATAGATATTTTTGTTTTATTCGCGTAAAAGCTCTTGCCTTTTGCCGACGTCAATATTGCCGATGATAAAACAAGAATAATAACGCACAATGTTACAGATACTATTTTTTTAAACATATTTTTTCACCTCTTAAAAGCATTATAATCAATACGTTAAGTATAGTCAAGAGTTTAAGTATGATACTCTTAAACTGGTGAGAAAAATGATTTCATACAAACCGTTTTATGAAACTTTAATAAAAAAGAATATAACTGAGTATCATTTGATTTTTAAAGAGGGTGTATCGGCAAACACTCTCCACAGGATAAAAAACGGGTTGCCGATTACTACAAAAACTCTCGACACTCTTTGCTTTATCCTCGACTGTGAGGTAAGCGATATAATTAAACACGATAAAAACAATTAGGCAGAGTGAATTTTAAAACACTCTGCCTTATTCTTTATTGTTTATATTGTCCCTCAACTTATCAAGTGCGGAAAAAGCGTCTAACGTCTCGCCGTTTTCAATCTGAGTTTCCGCATTTTTGAGTTTATTATTTAATCTTATACTCCTTAAATCAACCTGCGCGAGTATTACGGCGATAAATACCAAAGCGCAGCCCGATAATTCTTTTAAAGAAAGATTTTCGCCGAGTATTATCCAGCCAGCGAGTGCCGCGAATACGGACTCTAAGCTCATAATAAGCGTCGCGAGGGTAGGCGTAGTATAGCGCTGGCCGATAATCTGTAGCGTATAGGCAACGGCGCTCGACATAATGCCCGTGAATAAAATCGAAAAACGGGCATTTATAATTCCCTCGATAGTCGGAGTCTCAAAAACAAAGGTCGGAATTATCATCATAATCCCCGCCGACCAGAATTGCACGCACGCCATAACAAGCGCGTCGGCTCCTTTTTCAAGGAAGCGGTCTATTACCGTAATATGAGCCGCGAATCCTACCGCGCACGCGAGTAGAAAGCCGTCGCCCGCCGAAAGACTGAAATCGTTTTTTATACAAAGAAGGTAGAATCCCGCTATCGCGAGCAGTACACACAGCCATATTTTTTTAGGCTGTTTATTACCCATAACAAGGGCGATTATCGGAACGATAATAACGTAAAGCGCGGTAATAAATCCCGCTTCTCCCGCGGTAGTTGACACAATACCTATCTGCTGTAAGGTACTTGCTATACCGAGTACGAGTCCGCAGCATATTCCTCCGATAACGGTAGTTTTTATATTAACAGGCTTATAATTTTTTGAGCGTTTCTCGAAATGTTTAAAAATCAGAACAACGGGTATTAGTACAACAGCCGCCAAAAAAGTACGGGTCATATTGAAAGTATACGGTCCTACGTAATTCATACCGTCGCTCTGAGCGACAAACGCCGTACCCCATATCAGCGCCGTAACAAGAAGTATTAAATTACCCTTCATATTTTTGAGCATACAATCCCCCGTTTCGGAATGATTGTAGCATAATTCAGAGGTTATGGCAAGTAAAACCCGACCCCCTTCAGCAAGAGGGTCGGGAATGTTGTAAAATTATTCAAATACAAACTTACCGTCTTTAAAGTCGCAGGTAATCTTATTATTCTTGCTTACGGAGCCGTCAAGGATTTTCTCAGAGAGTTCATCCTCGATTTTACTCGTAATAGCTCTTCTAAGCGGTCTCGCGCCGTAGTTCTCGTCGTAGCCCGCGTTAGATATCTCGGTAATCGCGTTGTCGGTAAAGTCAACCTCAATTTCGAGAGCCTTTAAGCGCTCCTTAAGGTTATCGAGCATCTTAGCGGCAATCTCCTTTATCTCGTCCTGAGTGAGCTTATTAAACACGATTATATCGTCGATACGGTTAAGGAACTCGGGGCGGAAGGTGTTTTTGAGTTCGCCCATAACGATATCCTTAATGTTCTCGCTTTCCTTCTCCTTATCCTCGGTAAATCCGAGGCTCGCCTGCTTATCGGTAATGAGCCTTGCGCCGACGTTACTCGTCATAATGATTACCGTGTTTTTAAAGTCTACGGTTCTGCCCTGGGAGTCTGTAAGACGTCCGTCATCGAGAATCTGGAGCAGAGTGTTGAAAACGTCGGGATGAGCTTTTTCGATTTCGTCAAAAAGGATTACCGAATACGGCTTTCTCCTTACCTGCTCGGTAAAGTGGCTGCCCTCGTCGAAGCCGACATATCCGGGAGGCGAACCTATTAACTTAGACACGGTATGCTTCTCCATAAACTCGGACATATCGAGTCTAATCATAGCGTTCTCATCGCCGAACATCGCCTGCGCAAGCGCCTTGCAAAGCTCGGTTTTACCTACGCCCGTTCGGACGCTTCGGGTCCTTAAGACCGACTCTGCCGCGGCGGATTGCCTTAGCTACGGCTTTTACTGCCTCGTCCTGACCGATAACTCTATCGTGGAGAACGTCCTCCATCTTAAGCAGGCGCTCGCTCTCCTCCTCGGTAAGCTGGACTACAGGTATACCCGTCCACTGGGACACGATTTGAGCGATATCCTCGGCATTAAGCTCGCCTGTCGCGGAGTTCTGGTTTTCCTGCCATTTCTGCTTTTCATCCTCAAGCTGTTTAGAAACTTCCTTCTGCTCATCGCGGATTTTAGCGGCACGCTCAAAATCCTGCTCGTTAACGGCGCTGGATTTTTCAGCCTCAAGGTCCTTTACCTTCTGTTCAAGCTCCTTTAATGAATTCGGAGCGGTCAAGCTCTTGAGTCTTATTCTCGACGCGCCCTCGTCGATAAGGTCGATAGCCTTATCGGGCAGGAAGCGGTCGGCGATGTATCTTGAGGAAAGCTCTACAGCAGCCTTAATAGCCTCGTCCGAGATTTTAACCTTATGGTGGGCTTCGTAACGGTCGCGGAGTCCCTTTAAAATCAGTATAGTTTCTTCCTCGCTCGGCTCGCCTACGTTAACGGGCTGGAACCTGCGCTCTAAAGCCGCGTCCTTTTCAATATACTTTCTGTACTCGGAGATAGTAGTCGCGCCGATAACCTGGAAATCGCCTCTCGCGAGCGACGGCTTTAATATATTAGCCGCGTCGGTGCTGCCCTCGGCGGAGCCCGCTCCTACGATAGTATGAAGCTCGTCGATAAAGAGGATAACATTTTTAGCCTTTTTAACCTCGTCGATAGCTTCTTTTATTCTCTCCTCAAAATCGCCGCGGTATTTAGCTCCCGCTACCATACCCGTAAGGTCTAAACTTACGATACGCTTGTCGCGGAGGATCTCGGGCACTTTGCCTTCGACGATTTTAAGCGCTAAGCCCTCGGCTACAGCGGTTTTGCCTACACCAGGCTCGCCGATCAAAACAGGGTTGTTCTTAGTACGGCGGGAGAGTATCTGGATAACTCTTTCGATTTCCTCTTCCCTGCCGATTACGGGATCTATCTCGCCTTTCTTAGCGGCTTCGGTCAAGTCGCGTCCGAATTTATCGAGCCCCTTTGTATTTGAATTATGCTTAGAGTTATTATCATTTTCATTACCGACATAATCCTCGGCGGTATCCATAACCGTATTGAGGTTAACTCCAAGCTCGTTTAAGAAATTATAAGCATAGCTGTCGGTTTCCTGCATAATGCTGAAAAGCAGATGCTCTGTACCGACATAGTTATTACCGAGCTTCGAGGCGATAAGCAGCGCATTCTGCATTACGCGCTTGCTTCTCGGGGTAAAGTCGTTGGGAGTGAGCTTTACGGGCGAAGCCGTTCCTACGCTCTCCCTTATTCTTTCCTCAAGCTCAGAGGCGTTCAATCCCGCCTGAGATAAGGTAACAGCTGCAACTCCGCTGCCTTCCTTAATCAATCCGAGAAGGAGATGCTCGGTACCGATATAGGTATGTCCCATTTCACCCGCCGAGTTAATAGCGATGTTCAAAGCCTTATTTGCTTTTTGGGTAAAGTTTCTGAATTCATACATAACAAATTCCTCCTTTTTTATATCTCCACGTCAGGCGTGGACGTTCCTATCTTCAATCCATATCCCCCGTACGTTTAGCATTCTATGAAATTTTGGATATATAGGATAGGTTCATCTTTTTGCCGTTGATAAAATTTTGACTATATTTTACCTATCCATAGGCGGCTTTGGCTCCGACAGCTTGTCGGCGTGGACGTTCCTATTTTCAATCCATATCTCCCGTACGTTTAGTATTCTATGAAGTTTTAGATACTTGGGAAATGTTCTGCGTTCGACTAATACAAATTACCTATTACTTATTACCTATTACCTTAAATTCTTAATTCTTACCTCTTAATTCTTCACTAACTATCTCCGCTCTTAAAATATCGCGGTCGTGCGGAGAGATTTTCTCGTTTTTATTCACCATCATCGTAGCGGGCTGGATATCGCTAATGAGCTTATCGATTGTTTCAATATCGACGTCCTTTATCACTCCGCTGTTGATGCCGAAGCGCACGTTCGAGAGAAGCTCTAAAGCCTCCTTACAGCTTATCAGCTTAGCGTATTTTAGAATTCCGAGGCTTCTCGAAATCTTATCCTGAGTTTCTAAACTTTCTATCATACGCTTCTGAGCCTGAAGCTCCTGGGTAACAAGCTGGTCGGCTATATTCTTAAGATTTTCGACCGCGGCTTTCTCGGAAATGCCGAGCGTTACCTGGTTAGAGAGCTGGTACATAGCGCCCTCGGGCTCGCTTCCTTCGCCGTAAGCTCCGCGAATAGTAAGACCGAGCTATGAGAGATTGCCCGCGATCCTGCCGATAGCCTTTCCGCTCTTTAAAGCGGGAAGATGGAGCATTACGGAAGCTCTCATTCCCGTGCCGAGGTTAGTCGGGCACTGGGTAAGATAACCGAGCTTACTATCGAAGGCAAAGTCAAGATTTTCGTCGAGCAGGGTATCGAGCTTATCAGCGGTATCATACGCTTCCTCGAGCTTAAAGCCCTTATATAGAATCTGGAGCCTTATATGGTCCTCCTCGTTTATCATAATGCTCATTGTCCTGTCCTTGGAGAGGATAAGCGCTCTGCCCGCGGAATCGCTCATAAACTCGGGACTCGCAAGATGCTGTTCCACAAGCGAGATCCGCTGAGCCTCGGTCAAATCCCTTACGTACAGCACGTCGAGTTC
>CAJOHT010000020.1:15227-17560 GCA_905234305.1 uncultured Ruminococcus sp.
GTTCTTACCCGCGGTATTGAGCCTGCAGGGAAAAGGATACTTTTTTAAATTCCTCGCGAGTCTTATCCTCGTCTGCATTACTACCTTACTCATTGCTCTTCTCCTTTTCCTTTATTTCATCACGAAGCTGAGCCGCTTTCTCAAATTCCTGGTTTTTAACCGCTTCGTCAAGCTCAGCCTTAAGTCTGTCTATTTCATTTTCGGGTTTATCCTCTTTTTCATCCTCAACGACCCTGTAGCTCGGACTGTTCTTGCCGCAATGGGCGGTATTGCCGTGGACGCGGCGTATCGTCGGGAGAAGTCTGTCCGCGAAAATATCGTAGCAGTCGGCGCAGCCTACCATACCCGTACGGGCTATATCGTTATAAGTAGTTCCGCAGGTATCGCATCGTGTAGCCTGAGTTCTCGCGGGCAGCGCGTTCTCGAAGAAACTTCCGAACAGCGAATTAAAATCATCCGCAAAGCTCGAACCAAATCCCGAAAAGGCATTGCCGTAGCCCATTTCCTTAGCGCATTCGGAACAGAGATGATATTCCTCAAACTCCCCGTTTATTACTCTCTTTACGTGAGTATTAGCCTCATTCTTTTTACATTTCTGGCATTTCATAATATCGACCTCCAAATCTTAATTTCTTACTATCGCAAGTAACATATTCTTAAAAATTCTCGCTCTTAGTATATCTTTTATATTCTGAGGTATTTCCTTAAATACTCTCTCTGACATTGCCGAAGCAAGGAGCCTGGCGGTCTGCAAGTCTATTATTGACTGATTATACATATTTTTAATCATAATCTCCGCTGTCGCTTTGTCGAGCGAATCGCCTATCGAATTAACTATATGCATTACAGCCGAGCTTTTATCCATATTGACACGCGTTATTCTTATATAGCCTCCGCCTCCTCGGCGGCTTTCCACAATATAGCCCTGCTCAGGAGTAAACCGCGAGGTTATAACATAGTTAATCTGGCTCGGTACGCATCCGAGGTCATTCGCAAGCTCGTTTCTCCTTATCTCGGCGTTGCCGTTTTGTTCATCCAGCATAGCGAGTATATGCTGCGCCACTAAATCACTCATACGCATTTTTTAATCATCTCCCCGAGGTCAAATCTGTATTTAGTTTGACTTTCTTTGACCTTTGATGATTTGATTATAGAACGAAAGTCAGAGAAAGTCAAAGTCAGAAAAAGTCAAATTAATTGACTTTACTACGCTTATACTCCCTTATTCTCCTTTAAACTCACTTTTTCTCATTAAATCAAATTTTTCGAATTTTTTATTGACATTCATATTATATAATGATATAATTTGATTAACATATGAACAATTATTCATATGTTCAAATATATAATACGAGGTAATAGCTATGAACGATAAAATTCCCGAGATGGAGATACTTTTTGAATTAGCGGACTTATTCAAGGTTTTCGGTGACTCAACGCGGCTGAGAATAATGTACACGCTGTTTGAGGATGAACACGCTGTCGGAGAAATCGCCGAATCGCTCAATATGGAACAGAGTACGATTTCTCACCAGCTCAGGGTTCTCCGCACAAATAAGCTCGTAAAAATCCGCCGCGACGGCAAGCAGATTTACTACAGCCTTGACGACGACCACGTTAAAAAAATAATCGAGATGGGACTTGACCACGTACTTGAATAAGTTGACGGTTGATAGTGGATAGTGGATAGTTGATAGTTAAGAGGTAATTATGAAATACAAACTTATTATGAACGGGCTTGACTGCGCAGGCTGCGCGGCTAAAGTTGAAAAAGCGATAGCGAACACCGAGGGTTTTGAGGAAGTCAGCCTCGTATTCGCGACAAAATCTCTGTATTTTAATCATTACAAAGATGATGAAATAATTGAAAAAGTTCAAAAAATAACCGACAGCGTTGAGGACGGAGTAACTGTCGGTTTTGAGGAGAAGAAAAGCGCCCGCAGCCATTCCCATTGTCACGACGGCTGCGAGTGTCATTCTCACGAGCATAAAGAGAGAATAAAACTCTCAACAATACTTTTATTTACCGCGATAGGGTTCGCCGCAGCGGCACTTATACTCGATATCTTTAAAGTAAATGAAATCGCGGCAGCTGTACTGAGCGCGATCGCGATAATCCTTTCGGGATATAAGGTATGTATATCGGGAGTAAAATCGCTGTTCAGGCTCAGGCTGGATGAAACCACCCTGATGACTATAGCGGTAATAGCGGCATTCTGCCTCGGGCAATTCGTCGAGGGAGCTATGGTGACTATACTTTTCGGAATAGGAGAACTGCTCGAGGATAAAGCGGTCGAAAACTCCCGAAAAAGTATCGAAAAGCTCGCCAATAT
>CAJOHT010000021.1 GCA_905234305.1 uncultured Ruminococcus sp.
ATTGCAGGGTATGGAAACCTCGGCAGGGGGACGGAGCTTGCACTAAAGCAAAACAGCGATATGGAGCTTACCGCCATTTTTACAAGGCGTGACCCCGCCGATATAAAGCCGCTGACAGAGGGCGTGAATGTTTACAGGCTAAGCGATGCGCCTGAGCATAAGGATAAGGCCGATGTGCTTATAATATGCGGCGGCAGTGCGACAGATCTGCCGGAGATGACACCTTCGCTTGCAAGGCATTTTAATGTTATCGACAGTTTTGATACACACGCACGTATACCTTCGCACTTTGAAAATGTTGATAAGGCAAGCAGGGAAAGCGGGCACTTGGCATTTATATCCCTTGGGTGGGACCCCGGCCTTTTCTCGCTTAACCGCCTTTATGCAGAAACGATACTGCCTGAGGGCAAAAGCTATACCTTCTGGGGCAAGGGCGTAAGCCAGGGGCATTCCGACGCTGTACGCAGAATAGCGGGAGTAGTTGACGCAAGACAGTATACTCTCCCCGTAGAAGCGTCGGTTAACGCGGTTCGCGAGGGTAAAAATCCCGAGTTTACGACAAGAGAAAAGCATACCCGCGAGTGCTTCGTAGTTGTTGAGGACGGCGCGGATAAGGCTAAAATCGAAAACGAGATTAAAACAATGCCGAACTATTTCGCCGATTACGATACAACGGTACATTTTATCAGCGCCGAAGAAATGAAGCGCGACCACAGCGGACTTCCGCACGGCGGCTCGGTTATTTATTCGGGAACTACGGGTAACGGCAATAACCACGTTATCGAGTACAGCTTAAAGCTCGATTCAAACCCCGAGTTTACTGGTTCAGTGCTAGCCGCTTACGCGAGAGCAGCTAAAAAGCTGAATGACGAGGGCGTTTCGGGCGCTAAGACGGTATTCGATATCGCTCCCGCGTACTTAAGCGCGAAATCGGGCGAAGAAATCAGAGCGCATATGCTTTAATCGCAGAAAAATCAATAGATAAATATATAAGCCGCGGAGAATTCTCCGCGGCTTTATTAGTTATAATATATCACCTATTACCTTGAAATCAAGAAACAATAAGTTCCTTTATTTTATATACGTTACCATCCATAACCTTATAATCGGCTAAAAGTTTACCTTTGATTGGCGGGCTGATGCTCTGGTGGATATAAAGGCTGTGAAGTCCCGAGTCATAAGCGCCCTTTATATCGGAGATATAGTCGTTACCGACCATAATCGTTTCGCTTCGGTTAAGGTTATAGCGCTCAACAAGGATATCGAAATAATGCTTATCGGGCTTGCAGCATTCCTCGTCGGAGCTGATTATAATACCGTCGAAATAGGGGATAAGCCCGAACATATTAAGCTCGTTTTCGGTAAATTTTCTCTGAGCGTTCGAGAGGAGGTAAATCTTTTTGCCTTTAGATTTAAGGGTATCGAGCAGGTCTTGTACTCCGTCGTAAAGATTAATGTACTTAGTTGAAAAACAGCGGAACGCCGTACAGATAAAATCAATTTCTTTAGCGGAAGCCTTTACGCCCTTAGCGGTAAAGAGTTTTTTAAATACCTTTTCGATTTTTATATCGATAACGGTATACTCGGGAAATTTTTTTCGTATCCGCGCTTTTTCCGCCTGAACATATTCGTTATAGCGTTTATTGATTTCTTCGGCGGTATATTCCGCGCCTTTATATTTATAAAGGATAGCGAGCTTTTCCCAGAGAGCCATATCCCATTCATCCGTGTTGATGTCGATTAAAGTTCCGTACAAATCAAAAACATAATTTTTATACATAATGAAGCCTCCTTACGGTTTCTTTCGGCAAAAATCATTCATACAGCAGTTCTCACAGTCGGCTTTTCTCGCGGTACATACCGCGCGTCCGTGGAGAACGAGACGGTGGCAGAAATCGTTGCTTTCCTCGGGAGGGAGCAGGTCGCGGAGTATGAACTCGATTTTCTTAGCGTCCTTTTCGTTATGAAGTCCAAGCCTGCGGGTAAGGCGGATACAGTGAGTATCAACAACTACGGCGGGTTGTTTATAAATATCTCCCATTATTAAATTAGCGGTTTTACGACCGATACCCGGGAGTTTAATAAGGTCGTCGATATTATCGGGAACCTTTCCGCCGAAATCGTCAACAATCATCCTAGCTAGAGCGACAATATCGCGACTTTTTGTTTTATAAAGTCCGCAGCTTTTTATGTATTCGGCTACTTCTTCCTCTGTTGAAGCTGCGAAAGATTCCGCGTCGGGAAAACGCTCAAATAAAGCGGGAGTTACCATATTTACTCTTGCGTCAGTACATTGAGCCGCTAAGCGCGTTGCAATCAAAAGTTGCAGCGGGTCGGGGTAAACCAGCGAGCATATCGCGTCGGGATATTCTTTTTTCAGCGCTTCGACAGCTTTTAGCGCAATTTCCTTTTTAGTCATATTTCCGCCCCCGTTTCTGACTTATGCTGTTTAGTATTGTATCATAAAACGAATAGAAATAGCAAGTGGGAAGTAGGAAGCAGGAAGAAATTAAAACTAAGGGCTGCCGTTTGGCAGCCCTTTTAGCTTCCCGCGCTTTCGTAAGCGGTTACGCCTTTATTCCATATAAATATTCCTACAGCCATCAAAATGACCGACATAACGACAGTTCCGCCGATATTGTACCACGGATTTCCGCCAATAATAAAATAGCTCGCGGGGAAGAACGCCGTAAACGCGAAGGGTACGATATAAGTTACGACAGCTCTTACCGCCTTATTGTAAATAGTAGTCGGATACTTAGCGAAGTCGTTTATCATATAGAACATATAAATAATATGTCCGCTCCGCTTAGTCCAGAAAGCGATTGAGGAGGTAATAAGTTTTACTCCCGTATAGATGAAAGTCGCGAAGAATATCGCGATTATAAAGAGGAAAATATTCAGCGCGCTGATATTAAGCGTTAACTGAGGTATGCTCCAGCCGAGCAGAAGTATTCCTACTAAAAGCTCGCCGAACGCGTCGACCTGGAATTTTTCGACAGTAACAGCGAAAAGCGTGCTTACGGGACGGGTTAGGTATTTATCGAAATCGCCCTTACGGATTATAAAATATCCGATTGCCCAGAGGTTATCGAAGAAAAGATGGTCGATTGCCTTCGGAATAAGCGCGAAGCCGTAAATAAAGATAATCTGTCCGAACGTGTATCCGTCTAAATCGGGAATATTTGAAAAGATTACCGACAGGAAAAAGATGTTGATGATCTGCGTTAAAAGCATTCCGACAGCGCCCGTTAAAAAGTCGATTTTATACTCCATCAGCTTTTTTAAATCCTGCTTTATAAATATGCGGTGGAGCTTGAACATACGGTGGGTTTTTCTTAGTAATTTCATAATTAACCCCCCTGTACGCTCATACGCTTAACGCACGCGTTCCATATTATCTGCTGGAGGATAATAAAGAAAATCAACCAGAAAATCTGAAGCCCGAAGCTGATAATAATTGTCGGAACATCATACATCCCGAGGTATAGCATTACGGGAGTATACGTCAGCGCCGCGAACGGAAGAATATTAAGTATCGTCGAAATCACGGGCGGTAAGAAGGCGAGCGGGATTACTCCGCCAGATAAAAAGCCGACGATACAGTCCTTCAGGAAATTCGCTCCCCATAGGTTTTTCAGCACAAAAGCCGAGTATCCGTAGCATACATTAAAGTAGAAGCATATAAGATACGCGAGGATAAGGCTGAATATGTAAATTATAAAGTTTACGATATTAAAGGCAAAAGCTCCAGTTACGACGAATTTATAAATCTCAACTCCGACTAAAAGCGGAACAAAGATCAACGTAACAGTTATAAGCCTTTCGCCTAATTCCTGAAACAGAAAAGCTAAATCGAAGCGGATAGGTTTAATCATACGCATAGCGATATTTCCGTCGCGGATCTCCTCGCCTACGGCGTACGAGCCATCGGAATAAGCGAGTACCGAGGTCAAAAAACTTATAAAAATATAAACTACCATATCGACTTCCGAAAAGCCCATAAAGGTTTTGTTTCCGCCCGAGGTAAATACCGCGTGCCAGAGAAAGTAGTTTATAAAGCACCTAAGTATATCGCCGAGAATAAAGAAGTAAAAGTTCGCCCGATACTGAGCCGCGAGTAAAACTCCCGCGTGAGTAAACGGCTTATAAATCCTGAAAATTTTACGCATCGAGCTTCACCTCGCTGCGGTATATTCCCTTGATTATCTCCTCGATATCGGCGTCGGAAACGTTAATATCCTTAACGTGGGTTTTTGAGAGGATATAGTTGAGCAGTTTTTCAACTCCGATTTTATCATTGTTGAAACGAACGCTGAAGGTAACGCCGTCGTTTTCGTACGCCATATCCTCGCTTTTTAAATTAAATTCCTTATTAAAGTCAAGCGATTTTACCGAATCGGGATTTTCGGGTATAAATTTTAGCTCGCGGGAGCTTCCGTATCTCGATTTAAGGTCGGATATTTTGCCGTCAAATACCTTACTGCCCTTATCGATCATTACGATCCTTCCGCATAGATCCTCAACGTCCTGTAAATCGTGGGTGGTAAGAATGACCGTTGTATTTTCTTCGGAGTTAATAGCTTTGATCGCCTTTCTGATATTGTCCTTGACAACAACGTCGAGCCCGATTGTCGGCTCGTCAAGAAACAGTACCTTTGGACTGTGGAGAAGCGACGCGGCGATATCCGCGCGCATACGCTGACCGAGGGAGAGCGTGCGTACGGGGCTGGTGATAAAATCATCAAGCTCCAGTACCTCGTTTAAAAAAGCCATACGCTTTTTATAGCTTTCGTCGTCTACCTCGTAGATTTCCTTTAGTACGGTATAGGTTTCTCTTAAAGCTAGATCCCACCAAAGCTGGGTACGCTGTCCGAAAACAACGCCGATTTCCTTTACGTAGTTTTTACGGTTTTTATAGGGGATTTTTCCGTTGATCTCACATCTGCCCGAGGTTGGGGTTAAAATGCCCGTGAGCATTTTAATGACAGTGGATTTTCCCGCGCCGTTCGGACCGATAAAACCCAATACTTCTCCTTTATCTACGTGAAAGGAAATATCCTTTACTGCTGTGATTATTTCATTTTTAGGCTTAAAAAAAGATTTTATACTTCCCTTTAAGCCAGGGTCCTTGATTGTTTTCTTAAATTCTTTTTTAAGATTCTCAACATAAATCAATTTTTTCATCTCCTTTTCGGTTAGTTTGGTTTTGCGGTTAATAACCGCAAGAAGATGACAAGTAGACACGAACCTTGTCACATCACAGAGTTACTCTAACGTAGAGCAATTTGAGTATAACATACCTGTGGTAAAGTTTTCAAGAGGGTATTTAGCGCCTTTTTGCAGATTTGAAAAAACAGAATCGGCTCAAAAAATACGAGCCGATTCTATATTATCGCTTTATACGACCTTAACTTTAATTTTTAATGTTTTAACTCCGTTAATAGTTACCTTAAGTGTAGTTTTTCCTCTTTTTAAACCCTTGATTTTAAGTTTTTGCATTTCGTTTTTTCCTGAAACAAATTTTGCAGTTTTTGTGTTCTTATACACATTGTTAATCGTAAACACCTTGCCGCCCAATTTTACTGTTTTGGTGCTGTTTTTCTTAATTGTCAGGCTTTTTACGTTCTTGCCCTTTGAATTAAGGAGCTGCGGATTGGTGTCGTTTACGAAGGTGCTTCTGTAGGTTATACCGTTTTTGAAAGTAGCGGTAAGCTTTACGGTACCCTTTTGAAGCATTGTAACCTTACCGTCCTTGGTTACCTTGATTTTCTTGGGATTGCCCGATTTCCAGTCCGAAAGCTTTTCTCCGCTTACTTTCAGCTCAAAGCAGGCTCCGCAATTAAAATAATATTTATTGTTGTCCTTAGGGAGATTTAAAATCTCGCGGAAGCCGTTAAGGCTTGCGTAATCGGAAACGAAATCCTGCTCGTACAAACCGCCCTCGTTAAGACGGGTGTTGAAGGTAAAGCTCTTGATTTTCTTATCGCCGCGCGCAAACCCAAGTCTGCTTTTGTATACAAAAACCGAACCGTTACAGCTTATGCTTTTAAGAGATTCGCAGGCACCGAAGGCGTCTTCTTCAATTCTGTTTTTGAGAGTATCGGGAAGCTCAACGCTGTTTAATTTCGAGCAGCCGCAGAATGTACCCTCGGGAATACTTTTGAGCTCAGCCTTAATAACAGCTTTTTCGAGCTTACGGCAACCGTAGAAAACGCTTTTTCCGATTTCACGGACGCTTTTCGGCAGCTCAATTGACTTAAGCTCCGTGCAGAATTCAAACGCCCTCTCCTTAATATAATTTACGCTTTCGGGGATTTTGATTGTTTCGAGCTTTGAGCCTTTGACTTCGGTTTCGTCATCATCGTTGTTGTAACGAAACGTCTCGCCGATATAAGTAACGTTGTCGGAGATGATGATGTTTTTTGACGGTACATCGTAGTCCCAGAACAGAAAATCGCCTAAAGTTCTGACCTCGTAACCGTCAATCTCAGACGGGAGAGTATAAGAGCCGTCGTTGTTCAGCATATCGTTTTTAAAATTATAGCCGTTGAACTTATCGAGCGAAATATACTTACCGCCGATTACGTGGTATTCAAAGAGCTTAGCGCTCCTTTCCGCGTGAGCGCATATCATGGTACTCGCCGCCAAAGCGAGCACGAGCGCGGTAGAAATTATTTTTCTAAAAGCCTTCATATTTAATCCTCCTTTGTAAAAGCTTTTCACCTTAGTAGTGTGAAAGCAAAAAAGAAAAGTTTCAGTTTTTTCTTAAAAAAACACAACGCAATTTAGTTTCTCCGATTTGCACAAATAATGAAAAACATATTTGTGCATTATTACATACAGAATTTTCAAGTAAAAAGATATTCTTTTAATTAAGAAAAAACTATAAAATCACATAGTCAAATAACGCAAGTTATCGGATTATAAAGCGACAAAAAACCGGGCTCCCTTTTGGAAGCCCGATTATAAAGTATTATTATTTCATAGGAAGATTAATCAAAACCCCGAATTAGGATTTCTTCTTTCCTCTGTAATCTACATGCCAGAGATCCTTAGCGTACTCGAGGATAGCTCTGTCGGAACTGAATTTACCCGCGTTAGCAACGTTAAGCAGGCACTTTCTTCCGAATTCAACTCTCTTAGAGTAATCAGCGTTAGCCTTAATCTTAGCGTCAACATAGCTTCTTAAATCGTAAAGTACGAAGTAATGGTCGGGAGCATGCCAGCTTGCGCCGTCGAGAAGAGCCTTATGAAGCTCAGCGAAACTGCCTTCGCCCTGAGCGTTGCCGTCGCTTACGGTACCGTCAACGAGAGTGTCAATAACCTTCTTGATCTCGGGATCGGAGTTGTAGATCGTACGTGAGGAATAAGTATCCTTGATTCCCTCGATCTCCTCAACCTCAGCGCCGAAGATATACTCGTTCTCTTTACCTGCTTCCTGAGCGATTTCGATATTCGCGCCGTCCCAGGTTCCGAGAGTAACCGCGCCGTTGATCATAAACTTCATATTACCTGTACCCGAAGCCTCTGTACCTGCGAGAGAGGTCTGCTCGGAGATATCCGCCGCCGTAACGATCTTCTCGGCATAGCTTACGTTGTAGTTGGAGCAGTATACTACCTGGAGTTTATCCTTGGTATCGGGGTCGTTGTTAACGAGGTTAGCGATTTCGTTGATGTATTTGATGATAGCCTTAGCTCTCGCGTAACCCGGAGCAGCCTTAGCGCCGAAGATAAAGCAGGTCGGATTCCAGTTCTTAAGCTCGCCGTTCTTTATCTTTAAGTAAATCATCATAATCGAGAAAGCGTTTATAAGCTGTCTCTTATACTCGTGCAGACGCTTAACCTGAACGTCAAAAATCATAGTCGGGTCAACGTCAACGCCGTCCATCTTCTTGATATAAGCCGCGAGTTCCTTCTTCTTCTTAGCCTTGATTTTGTTGAACTTCTTAACGGTATCGTCGTCGGTCATCTTGTTGAGCTTGGAGAGCTTGGATAAATCCTTAAGCCAGCCGTCGCCTACGCGCTCGGTGATGAATTCGGCGAGTTCGGGGTTACAGAGACCGAGCCATCTTCTCTGAGTAATACCATTTGTCTTATTCTGGAAGCGGTCGGGATATACCTGATACCATTCCTTAAGAACATCGTTTTTAAGAATCTCGGTATGAATCTGAGCAACGCCGTTTACATATGTGCTTACGTATGTAGCAAGACGAGCCATATGAACGGTGTTATGGTCAACGATTCTCATATTAGCCTTCATCTCGTCGGAGATACCCATAGAGGTAAGCTCTTCCTGGAGCTTGTTGGCGATAAGGCAGATTATATGATAAATCTCGGGAACTACGTCCATCATAAGGTCAGCGTGCCATTTCTCAAGAGCCTCGCCGAGTACGGTATGGTTGGTGTAAGAGCAGGTCTTACGCGCGATGTCAAACGCCTCGTCGAAGGATTTGCCGTCGTTCATAAGAAGTCTTACAAGCTCGGGGATAGCGGATACAGGATGAGTATCGTTAAGCTGGAATACATAATCCTCGTGGAAGTGGCTGTAATCGTTGCCGTATTTAGCCTTATAATTCCTCATAATATCCTGGAGGGAAGCGGAGCAGAAGAAATACTGCTGCTTAAGTCTTAAAACCTTACCCTCGCGGGAATTGTCGTTAGGATAGAGAACGCGGGAGATATTCTCGGCGTCGTTCTTAGCCTGAACCGCGCTGTTATAATGAGAGTTGTTAAACTCGCTGAAATCAAAGTCCTCAACAGCCTCAGCCTGCCATAAACGGAGAGTGTTGATGTTCTTAGTACCGTAGCCGATAATAGCCATATCGTAAGGAACAGCCTTAACTGTCTGACCCTTAAACTCAACCTCAACAGCCTGATCTTCGCGGCGGATGCACCACGGATCCTCGAACTTCTGCCAGTCATCAGCTGTTTCAACCTGATAACCGTTTTCGATAAGCTGTTTAAAAAGACCGTACTTATAGCGGATGCCGTATCCGTCAAGCGGAACCTCCTGAGTAGCGGCTGAGTCAAGATAGCATGCCGCGAGTCTTCCGAGACCGCCGTTACCTAAAGCGGCGTCGTCAATTTCCTCGAAAACGTTGATGTCGATACCCTTTTTCTTAAGTAAAGCCTTAGTTTCGTCTAAGATACCTAAGCAGTAAAGGTTGTTGTACATCATACGTCCCATAAGGAACTCAGCGGAGAAATAGTAAGCTCTTCTTCCGCTTGCGTGTTTTTTCTTACTCTTAGCCCAGTTATCGGCGATTTCGGTCTGTACTACCTTACCGAGCGCGTTATGCAGCTGAGCGGGAGTAAGATTTTCAGGCTTCTCACAGTAGAGAGCCTGTGAAGTAAGTTTGAGTTCGTCCATCAGATTACCCATATTAATCCTCCAATCGTCCGTATGTATCGGACATCCAATATAATCTTTCTGCAAGCTCGTCCGTGAGCGCGTCAGCGTCGATTCTCCATACCCAGTTACCGCCTAAGGTAGAGGGGATGTTCATTCTCGCTTCGGTTCCGAGTCCGAGTATATCCTGCATTTGTATTACCGCGTAATCAGCTTTACTTTCGTAAGCTGTACGGATTAAACACCAGTTGAATTCCTCGCCGATTCCGATATGGCAATATTTCATAGCTTGGTCGATTTCTTCCTTGTCAGCCGAGTAGAACCAGCCCATAATAGTATCGTTATCGTGCGTGCCTGTGTAAACAACACAGTTGCTGTTTTCAAAGTTGCCCGGGAGGAAGTCGTTCTCCTCGTCGCCGTCAAAAGCGAACTCGAGGACTTTCATTCCAGGATAACCGCTGTCCTTAAGAAGCTGTTCAACGCCCTCTGAGAGGTCGCCTAAATCCTCGGCTACGATCGGGATATCCCCGATAGCTTCCTTCATTTTATTGAAGAAGTCCATTCCTGGACCGTCCATCCATTCGCCGTTGATAGCGTTTTCGGAGCCGAAGGGGATAGCGTAGTAGTCGTTAAACGCGCGGAAGTGGTCGATTCTAGTAATATCGTAAAGGTTAGCGGCTGCCGCTATACGGTTAAACCACCATACGTAATCGGTTTCTTTTAAGTAATCCCAGTCATAAAGCGGATTGCCCCAAAGCTGACCTGTTTCTGAGAAATAATCGGGGGGACATCCCGCTACGCATACAGGTTCGTTATTCTCGTCGAGCCAGAATACCTCGGGATTTGCCCAGGTATCGGCTGAGTCCATAGCAACGTAAATCGGCATATCGCCCAAAATCTGAATTCCGAGGTCGTTAACATACTCGCGGAACTCATACCACTGCTCATAGAACTTGAACTGTA
>CAJOHT010000022.1 GCA_905234305.1 uncultured Ruminococcus sp.
AGCTTGAGTTGTGATAATACTCCGTTAAAGCAACCTTGTTTGAGAAAGCGCACGCGGCGCAGATTTTACATTTGTACTCGGGCTTATCCGCGCGATCGCGAACTTTGCGCTCAGTCTCCCAATACTGTACTCCGCTTAAGCCGTCCTCGCCGACAACTTCCTTAATATGATCCTCAATACCGTTTACGTAATTATAGTTAGTAACATCAAAACTTCTGCCGTTCTGATTACGGAAGATGAACTCAACGCCCGCGTTAACGATAGCCTGACGCTTCATAATATCAAGAAAATACTCGGCGCTTACATCAATATCGGTAAAAACGTCTATATCAGGCTTCCAATGGATTTTTGTACCAGTATCACGTCGGTTATAAACTTCCTTCTTAAGACCGCAGATATTCTCTCCGTGTTCAAAATGGAGAGAATATTTATAGCCGTCACGCTTGATTTCAACATCCATATACTCGGAAGCATACTGAGTAGAGCATAGTCCGAGACCGTTAAGTCCAAGAGAAAACTCATAGTTCTCGCCGTCATTATTATTATACTTACCGCCCGCGTACATCTCGCAGAACAGCAATTCCCAGTTCATTCGATCTTCATTTTTATTATAGCCTACGGGAATACCGCGTCCGTGATCCTCAACCTCATATGAACCGTCGGAATATCTAGTTACCTGAATCTGTCGTCCGTAGCCCTCTCTCGCCTCGTCGATTGAGTTAGAAAGAATCTCAAAAACGGAATGCTGACAGCCTTCTATACCGTCGGAGCCGAAAATAACCGCGGGTCTTTTTCGCACACGGTCAGCGCCGCTTAATGAGGATATACTGTCGTCATTATAATCATTCGCTTTTCTTCTTGTCACTACTTATCACCTCGTAGTTTCTTGATTTTATCTCTCAGATACGCGGCATGTTCAAACTCAAGCAGTTTAGCCGCCGCTCTCATCTCACGCTGCAAATTCTTAATAAGCTGCTGCTTTTCTGCGCGTGACATCTGTTTCATATTCTTGAATTCATCGTCAGTATGGGTCGATATTTCAATAATATCGCTGACCTTTTTAACGATTGTTTTAGGAGTAATATTATGCTCCTCGTTATATTTTTGCTGAATCTCACGCCTGCGGTTAGTTTCCACAATAGCGTTCTTCATTGAATCGGTAACGCTGTCGGCGTACATAATAACCGTACCTTCGCTGTTACGCGCGGCTCGTCCTATAGTCTGGATAAGACTCCGCTCGCTTCTTAAGAAGCCTTCCTTATCGGCATCTAGAATAGCTACAAGCGATACCTCGGGAATATCGAGCCCTTCCCTTAAAAGGTTGATTCCAACAAGCACGTCGAACTCGCCGAGCCTTAAATCGCGGATTATTTCCATACGCTCTACGGTATCGATATCGTGGTGCATATATTTAACCTTAATACCCATTTCAACTAAATAAGCGCTTAAATCCTCAGCCATTTTCTTAGTAAGGGTAGTAATTAAAGTACGCTGTTTCTTAGCAACACGTATATTAATTTCAGAAATAAGGTCGTCAAGCTGACCCTCGGTAGGTCTAACGCTGATTTCCGGGTCGAGCAAACCTGTAGGTCTTATAATCTGCTCGGCAATCTCAGCGCTCTTTTCCTTTTCAAAATCTCCGGGAGTAGCCGATACAAAACAGACCTGATTAATCTTAGAATAAAATTCATCAAAATTTAGCGGTCGGTTATCATAAGCAGACGGAAGTCTGAATCCGAAATCAATAAGACTCTTTTTACGCGCGTGATCTCCAGCGTACATTCCTCTTACCTGAGGCAGAGTGACATGGGACTCATCCACAAACAGCAGAAAATCATCAGGAAAATAATTCAACAGCGTATAAGGCGATGAACCAGGTTTTCTACCGGACATTATTCTAGAATAATTTTCTATTCCGCTGCAAAACCCTGTTTCAAGCAGCATATCGATATCGTAATTTGTACGCTGCTCTATCCGCTGAGCCTCCAAAAGTTTTCCCTTGGATTGAAAATACTCTATTCTTTCGGCAAGCTCGCGGCGAATCTCAGCTACAGCGTCCAGCATTTTATCTCTAGAAACAATATAATGAGAAGCGGGATAAACAGCCGCGTGGCGGACTGTTCCGAGAAGCTCGCCCGTTAAAGGATTGATTTCGCTTATTCTGTCGATTTCATCTCCGAAAAACTCAACTCGTATAATCCTGTCACTTGACGAAGCAGGGAAAATCTCCAGTGTATCCCCTCTTACTCTGAATTTATTACGGGTAAAGTTCTCGTCGTTTCTTTCATATTGAAGTTCAACGAGCTTTTTAATAAGTTCATTCCTGTCCTTCTCCATACCAGGACGAAGCGAGATCACCATATTTCGGTAATCGATAGGATCTCCCAAGCTGTAGATACATGAAACCGAAGCGACAATAATAACGTCCCTGCGCTCTGAAAGCGCGAGAGTGGCGCTGTGCCTGAGTTTATCTATCTCGTCGTTTATAGAACTGTCCTTTTCGATATAAGTATCGGTAGTCGGAACATAAGCCTCAGGCTGATAGTAGTCGTAATAAGACACAAAATACTCGACCGCGTTCTCGGGGAAAAAGGATTGGAACTCGGTGCATAACTGAGCCGCGAGCGTTTTATTATGAGCCAATATCAGCGTCGGTTTTTTAACCCTTTCAATAATATTAGCCATAGTAAAAGTCTTACCCGAGCCTGTTACTCCGAGGAGAGTCTGCTCTCTGTTGCCCGAATTTATGCTTTTAACAATTTTCTCTATAGCTTCTGGCTGGTCGCCTGTCGGCTTATAATCCGAATGAAGTTTAAATTCTCCCATATTATATAAAACCCCTTATTCGGTATCTCCGAAGAAAATCCCCTTACCGTAGCAACTGCTTAGGGCTAAGGATATCTCGTCATCCTCACTGACTATAATATGGTCGATAAGAGGTCGGTTTATCAATTTTAACGCGTCATAAAGCATTTTCGTCGTTTTGATATCATCGGGCGAAGGAAGCGCGATACCTGTAGGATGGTTATGTGCTATAGCTACAAAAGACGCTTTATAGCTGACAGCCATCTCAAGTATCTTCATAATAGGAACATCGGTTGTATTAATAGAACCTTTAGAAATCAATCCGCAATAAAGCTCTTTATATTTTTTATCAAGCAAAAGAACATACAAAACCTCATCAACTCTGCCGATAAATTTAGGACGGAAATACTCGCAAAGTTTAGATATATCGATATATTTTGAATTATAATCGGTTTTATCCATATTATAAACTCTGGATAAATCAGGTATCAGCTTTAAAAGAGAAATAGTATTATCCGTAAGTCCGACTCTTCTAAGCTGAGATATTGGCGCGTCAAACACCGCTGATATCGAACCGAATTCATCAAGCAGCTTATGCGCAAGCGGATTAGTGTCCTTTTGAGGTAAAGCGTAGAAAAGAAGCAGTTCCAATATCTGATGGTTATTAAAGTTATCAAGTCCGTCCTTAAGGTATAATTCACGGACACGCTGCCTGTGCCCTTTATGAACATTTTTATCAGACATTTTAACACCCCTTTTCAAATAATTCCTGATTATTTATTTTACACCGTACTTATCGTAATAATCGTCGATTGCTGACTTTAACTTATCGTCAATAATGATTCTGCCATTATATTCCTTGTTATATAAATGCTCAACAACCTCAGCCATAGTTACAATAGCGGTAGTTTTCAAACCATATTTTTCCTCAATTTCTTTAAGAGCGGATTTATCTCCCTGACCTCTTTCCATTCTGTCAACGGATACTACAAGTCCTATGGGCTGTACATTACCCTGCGCTTTAATTATAGGCAGAGTCTCATTAATTGAGGTACCCGCAGTAGTTACATCCTCAATAATAACTACCTTATCGCCGTCAGATATCGGACTTCCGAGAAGGATACCCGTATCGCCGTGATCCTTAACTTCCTTACGGTTAGAACAATATTTTACATCTTTACCGAATTTATCGGCAATAGCGATAGAAGCCGTTACGGAAAGCGGAATGCCCTTATACGCAGGACCGAAAAGAACGTCAAAATCAAGTCCGAATTTATTATTTATCGCTTCAGCGTAATATTCACCGAGCCTTTTCAGCTGGGAACCTGTGCGGTAAAAACCTGTATTTACAAAGAAAGGAGTTTTACGTCCGCTTTTCGTCACAAAATCTCCGAATTTTAAAACCTGACAATCCACCATAAACTCAATAAATTCCTGCTTATACTTTTCCATAAAACATCCTCCGTTTTTTTACATAATATTACTTATGTACTATAGCACAATATATTGTGGATTGTAAAGAAATACAACACAACTGTAATTAACACGTACGTTTTAATTGTAATTTAGAATTAACAGTTACAAAAATGAGGCTGGCCTAACGCCAACCTCAAATAAACTTTGATATTTCGGAAATCTCTTTTCTTTTAGGAGCGGAATGGGCTTCATCGGGATAACCCAGCGCAATCAAAGCGGAAATCTTTTCTCCGTCAGGCAGCCCTATTAAATCAGCTACCTTTTCCTCGTCAAAAATACCCATTATAAGCGTTCCTAACCCATACTCATACGCTGCTAAACAAAAAGCCTCGCAAGCTATACCCGCGTCAAACGACTGCCAATGCTCTCCTTTAGCCGTAGTTTCGGAACCGTCAGGATTATACCCCGATATTTTATCTACGGTAGAAAGCACTATAAGCGCGGGAGCGCTGTTGATATTGTTTTTATTCTTAGAAAAATTAAGTGTCCCTTTTTCGGCGATATCACTCTTAACTTTTTCATCGAGAACAACATAATACCTCGCGGTCTGGGAATTCTTCCAGCTCGGCGCGAAACGTGCTGTGTCAATTATCTTTTCAATAATATCTTTTGAAATCTTATCGGGCTTATACCTTCTTATACTTCTTCTTTCTTTTATTCCGTTAATCAGTTCCATAAAAACATCCTTTCGTATTTTATATGTCGTATTATAACACGTAAATTATAAAAAGTCATCAGTTTATAACAAAACATAGACAATTATTCTCATTTATGTTAAACTGAAAAAGGAGATGAATATTAATGAATTTAAAAAAATATGATAAAAAATGCATAAGATTATCCTGTATCGACGGAAAAGATTATGAAGGCAAATGCTCCTATTATAGCAGCGAATACTGCGAACACGAACACGGAGTTAAAGAAGATTGTCTTGAAATCGTAAACTTTGTGTTCTACGAAAAAGATATTAAAGAAATAAAAATCCTTAAAAAGAAAGGTGAATTCGGTGTATTCTCAGCACCTTACGGTGAAATAGAAAAAGTGAATATTCTAGACGGAATTGACGCTATTGAGGATCAGCTATATTCTGATGAGTTTGAGGATGTATACCGTATGCTGATGTGTTTAAAGGATTATTTTGAACTTGATATCAGATTAGTTCTTGAAATTAAAGAAGAAATAATAGAAGTTTTAAACGACCTTTTGCTTATAACAAAAAACTCCGAATGCCGCGAGGCAGCAAAGCAGCTTCTCAAAAACATTGAATAATAGATACGGTTATCTTATTAAAAAATATTATATACGCTACACTTGATTTTTTAATAGTTTTATTGTATAATTACAAACGAAATTTGCCGGTGTGATGGAATTGGCAGACGTAGCGGACTCAAAATCCGCCGGTAGCGATACCGTACCGGTTCGAGTCCGGTCACCGGCACCAAAACGAGTGTTCATAACAGATTAATGTTATGAACACTCGTTTTTATATATAATATAGGCGCGGCAATTAAACTATGCCGCGCCTGTTTTTTTATGCTTTACTAACATAAATATTCACTTTATATTCCCCGTTTACCCAGCAGGAATCCACTTTGTTAAGTTTGACTACAGCCGGTAGTGAAATGGAGCCTGTTTTACCGTCAATATCGTAAGCGTCAATTTCGCACGAAATATCCGAAGGTTTAATTGAATTCAGTTTACTCTTAGGTCCCTTTAAACGAACATTAAGCTGGTCAGTAGAGAACGAATAATTATATTTATCGGACAATCCGTTAACCGTAAAATTATCATTCGATACCGTTATAGTTCTTGTTTTATACGAACGCAAATCAAGCGTTACGATGATATTCTTGCTGTCGCTGAGATTAACTACCTGATTCGGTAAATCAAGAGGAACCGTAAGCTTTTCTTTTTTATTACTGAGCTTATTAAAATCAATTTTTTCGGTAGACACGCTGTCGAGTTTATCAAGAGTTTTCGATGGAGCAGCTATTAATATTTTACTCGGAGAATACTCAAGGAAGCTGTCGATATTGAGATTATTCGGTTTATTATTGTATTGTATCTTTACGGGAACCTCTTTTTCAGGAAGAACCGAGAAATTAGCGGTAACTGACTTTTCACTTAAAGCAATCATTCCGTTTGAGATTTCGGTACCAGTATTATCATAGAGCTTAATATCAAACTCCGAGGACTTGTCTTCCCGAATCTCTCCGCCTATATTCCCTTCTATAGCGGCGGAAGCGATTTTTGAAACCTCAGACTGAGGTCCCGCCACCTTTACTTCATTGGTTGAAAGTGTAACATCGCAATGATATCCGTCGGCAATAGTATATTTGAGCTTGTTTTCAATTTTAAATTTTGATTCCTTAGCGTGGTCAACGAATACCGTAATTACCGACGGAGACGGCGATGATATTATTTCAAAATTATCCGCACTGTTAACTTTTCTCGCCGAAAGCGAAAGCGCGTATGTACCCGAGGTCGAGATTGTACCCGCTGTCTGAGCGGAAACTACGATATCATCACTCGAAATAGAACCTAGCGTAATACGGTTTCCTTTAACTGTAACAGACGCTGTCTGGTCGTTACCTGAGAAAATCCTTAATCCGTTATTAGAAGCATCATCCGAAAGATTAATTTGAATAGGAATATTATTAATTACGGTATCGGATTCATTAGTATTGCTAAGGCTCATAATAACCCAAATTATTACCGCCAAAACTAAAGAAAAGATCAATAAGAACTTATTGTTCCTGAAAAGCCCCGATAAGGAGAAACGTCTTCTACTCTTCATCGCTGTTCTCCTTTCTCTTCGAGGAAAATCTCGATGAATTCTTTACATACACCTTAGTATCGTCAACAAGAAGATTTTCCAGCTGGGCAATTAAGGTTTCACGGTTATAATCTCTTGTGAGCTTACCGTTTACAGCAATAGAGATATTGCCTGTTTCTTCGCTTACTACAACTACAGCAGCGTCAGAAAGCTCACTCATACCGAGCGCGGCTCTGTGGCGTGTGCCAAGATTAATATCAACCTTTTTATTATCTGTAAGCGGTAAAATACATCCAGCCGCATAAATTTTCCCGTCACGGATAATAGTAGCTCCGTCATGTAAAGGAGCCTTATTAAAGAAAATATTACCTAAAAGCGCTACGGAAGGCTCGCTGTTTAACAAAGTGCCCGTATCGGCAATATCAGAAAGTTTTACATCACGTTCAAAAACAATAAGCGCTCCTGTTTTTGAGCTTGAGAATACAGTCACAGCGTCGGCAACATGGACGATAGAGCGTTTAATAGCCTTTATTTCCTCATCGGTTTTACCCTTTTTAAAGATAAACGAAAGATACCTTCTCCCGAGATTACTCTGACCGATACGCTCGAGCGCTTTTCTTATCTCAGGCTGGAATATAATCGCGATTATAAGTACGGAGAACTCGAATAACAGCCTCATAAGGTTAGTCATCATGGTAAGACCGAATATAGAAGATACAAGATAAACGGCTAAAAGAACTACTACGCCCTTCAGAAGCTGTTCGGCTCTTGTTTCGCGCACCAGCTTAAAGAGGCTGAATATGATAAACATTATCGCGATAATATCGAAAATGTCTTTTATTTGAATTGTACGGAATACAGCCAGAATATTATTGAACAATTCTATAAAAAAGTGCATATTAACCTCCTTGCATAAATTTACATTATGATTATACCATAAACAAGGAGGTTATTCAAGTAATTATTTTATTTTATAAACAGCATTAATAAGGGTTTTTATATCTTTTTCTGTCGTAAAAACGGAGGGAACTACTCTGACCGTTCCTCCGATATCGAACGTGCCTATGCTCTTATGAGCTAAAGGAGCGCAATGAAGTCCCGATCTCGCGGCAATATTATACCTTGAATTCAGTATTTGAGATACGGTTTCACAATTCACCCCTTCAATATTAAAAGATAAAACGGGCACATAATTATAATTGTCAGGTTCTTTTGTATATAAGCATATTTTTTTCATTTGCTTTAGTTCATTATACGCGAATTTAATTAAGCGCATCTCTTTTTTATAAATATTTAAAATTCCTTTTGAGCTAACGAATTTCATACCGCTTTTAAGCCCCGCGATTCCCGAAAAGTTACAGGTACCGCTTTCAAAACGGTCAGGAAGGATTCCAGGTTGATTATAATCGAATGAATTACTCCCTGTTCCTCCCTCTATAAGGCTGTCGGGAATTGTATCGCAATTAACAGCCAGCATTCCCGTACCCATAGGTCCGTAAAGGCTTTTATGACCTGCCGCGCATAAATAATCTATCGAAGAGTCAGCTAAATCTATCGGCACTACGCCCGCCGCCTGCGCGCAGTCAGCACAGGTAAGAATTCCGTACTGATGGCAAAGCGCGAAAATCCTTTCATAAGGCGGCTTATATCCCGTTACATTGGAAGCGCAGGTACAGACAACAAGACGTGTGTTTTCTTTTATCGAGTTTCTGAAAGTATTTAATGTAGCCTCATTATCTCCCTCAACTACCTTAGCAACAGTATATTCTACTCCAATTTCTTTTAGTTTTTCAACAGGTCTTAATACAGCGTTATGCTCTAACGAAGATATAACAATATGGTCGCCTTTTTTTAACAATCCTTTTATAACAGTATTTAAAGACTCGGTACAATTAAGCGTAAAGATTACATTTTCAGGTTCTGTCGCATTAAAAAAACTTGCCGCCTCTACCCTAGCGTTGTAAACAATCTCAGACGCTTTTATTGCCTGGTTGTGTCCGCCTCGACCGGGGTTAGCGCTGTTTTTGAGCGCGTAAAGGGTACTGTTGATTACCGAAACGGGTTTAGGGAATGTTGTAGCTCCGTTATCAAGATATATCATAGGTAATCAGCTCGTCCGATTATTCTTATATTATTTTCTCTTAATATATCAACTGCCTCGCTAAGCCTGTTTTTTATTAAAACTCCGTAACTGCAGGCGCCTTGTCCCTTTACTGCGGGAATTCTGTATACCTTAGAGAATATTCCGTGCTTTTTAAGAATATCTCTTGCTTTCATCGCCTGGGTTACGGATGATAGTTTAATTAAGTTGTCCATTATCAGCACCTCGTTTTATTAACATATTATGCGTAATAATTCAAGGCGTTACTTTTATGCTAAAAAAGGCGCGGAATTAACCGCGCCAGAAATCATAAAAACTATTTGAGCTTTTCGGAAAGCATCATACTCATATTATACATACCAGCGGGTTTACCAACGATAAATAACGCAGCGTTTATCGCCCCCGTAGCGAAAAGCTCCTTTGACTGTGACTGATGAGATATTGTAACGACTTCATCATGTCCCGCGAAAATAACGTCGTGTTCGCCAACTATAGTACCGCCTCTTACCGCGTGGATACCGATTTCATTTTTTTCACGTTTGCGTCGGTAAGAATGTCTGTCATATACGTACTGCGGCTCTTTTTCAAGCTCTTCCGATATACCGTCAGCAATCATAAGCGCCGTTCCCGAAGGGGCGTCGACCTTTTGATTATGGTGCTTTTCGATAATCTCTATATCAAAATCATTCCCGAGTACCTTTGTCGCCTGCTTAGCAAGCTCAATTAAAAGATTGACTCCGAGAGACATATTTCCCGAATAAAATACAGGTATTTTCTTTGAGGCATCTTTTATTTTATCGACCTGCTCGGCAGAATAACCCGTCGTACAGATAATAACGGGCGTATTATTCGTTAAACAAAAATCAAGCATAGAGTCAAGAGATGCGGGATTTGAAAAATCAATTACAACATCAGCTTTTTCTTTAACTTCGGAAAAAGACTTATAGCTTGAAAATTTAAAACGGTTTTCTCCGTAAGCGTCAACTCCCGC
>CAJOHT010000023.1:0-20845 GCA_905234305.1 uncultured Ruminococcus sp.
TCTTACTATGCTTGATGATGTTAAGTACAAAGATTCTTCGACTCCGCTGACGCTCCGCTCAGAATGACAATTATATTCCCGCCGCCTATTCTCGACCCCCTCGTTCCGCGCATACATTAAATTACGGTATTTGGTACATTCCTCCTGCCGAAGGCAGGACAGGGGGGGAGGTAATAGGTAATAGGTATAATATTTTTTCGCGGTTGGCGGAATATCACGATAATAATTTCGAATTGCGCATTACGAATTGCGAATTGATTCGTTCCGCCGCCCGCGGAAGGATACCTCGGCACTCATACTTGACATAAAAAAATAATATGCTATAATAAATATAGAAAAGGAGCTATCCGAGAAACGGTTAGCCCGATTTGAGTGTTATTATTAGAATAACGACCGCAATGGGCATTGGCGGTCGTTACTCATTTATATGACGTTATTTGTTAGATAACGCAATTATCAAGAGTACAATTGTTAAGTAAAAAATCATTTCATACATAGCAATCCCCTCCCAATACATATTCCCCACAAGGGTTTCTATGTAAACGAGGTTCTCAGTACCTCGAGGGAAGGCTAACCGCTCCGTTTTAGGATAACTCCCAAAAACATCATAACACATATGTTCAAAAAAGCCAACGTATCTGCGTTGGCTTTTTCCAATGCGTAATTACGCACCGTTCCCTACTGAACACTTTCCACTTCCCACTACAAATTCGGTCGGGAATAAAACGTTATTCATATATCAACCTATCTCCACGACCAAAACTATCAACTATCAACTATCAACTATCAACTATCAACTATCCACTTTCCACTTTCCACTTTCCACTAAAAAAGGCACGCGTCAGCGTGCCTTCTTTACTGTTAAACTAACTCAATGATTGCCATTTCGGCAGCGTCTCCGCGGCGGGGACCTATCTTAGTGATACGTGTATAGCCGCCGTTTCTGTCCTTATACTTAGGACCGATTTCGTCGAAGAGCTTCTTAGTAACATCCTCTTTAGTAACGAACTTCATAACAAGACGTTTATTGGCGAGGGTGTTTTCCTTAGATATAGTAATCATTTTCTCCGCCATAGAGCTTACCTCTTTAGCGCGGGTGACAGTAGTTTCAATTTTGCCTTTTTCGAGAAGGAAAGTCACCATCGCGCGGAGCATTGCGGTTCTCTGAGCGGTAGTTCTTCCTAACTTTCTTGTACCTGGCATAATAATTCACTCCTTTTTATCTTTTTAAAAGGATTTTATTCGTCTTCCTTTTTAAGGGTGAAGCCAAGGCTTTCGAGCTTAAACTCTACTTCCTCAAGCGACTTGCGACCCAGGTTACGAACTTTCATCATATCCTCTGTTGTTTTGTTTGTGAGGTCCTCAACCGTATTGATACCCGCACGCTTTAAGCAGTTGAAGGAACGAACGCTGAGGTCGAGTTCCTCGATAGTCATCTCGAGAACCTTTTCCTTACCCTTTTCGTCCTTTTCTACCATAATCTCGCTGTTCGTAATACTGTCGGAGAGATTAACGAAGAGGTTTAAGTGTTCGGTAAGAACCTTAGCGGCTAAAGAAACCGCCTCCTGAGCGTTAATTACGCCGTTAGTCCAAACGTCGAGAGTCAGCTTGTCGTAGTCCGTAATCTGACCTACACGCGTATTATCTACAGTATAGTTAACCTTTAAAACAGGTGTATAAATTGAGTCTATAGGCAGAACGCCGATAATATTGTTCTGAGCAAGCTGCTTATTGCGTTCGCCCGGAACATAGCCTCTGCCTCTGTCGAGAGTAATCTCGATATTGAGCTTAGCGTCCTCAGCCAAAGTCGCGATATGAAGCTCGGGGTTAAGAATTTCAACCTCCGCGTCGTGGGTTATATCGGCGGCTGTTACCTCGCAGGGACCTTCCGCCGCGATTTCTACAACCTTGGGAGCTGAGTCTACGAGCTTAGGAACTATGCTCTTTATATTTAACGCTATCTCGGTAATATCTTCCTTAACACCTGGAATAGTAGAGAATTCGTGAAGCACGCCGTCAATCTTCATTGACGTAACGGCGCAGCCCTCGAGTGAGGATAAAAGCACTCTTCTTAAACTATTTCCTAAAGTATTACCGAAACCGCGCTCAAGAGGTTCTACGACAAATCTGCCGTATCTTCCGTCGTCGGTGAGTTCTTCTGTTTCTATTCTTGGTTTTTCTATCTCTATCATTAGCGAATCCTCCTTATTAGGCAGCGGTTAAGCCGTCAGTTTGTAATCTGCTTTCGGTAAATTTATGTGGATTACTTGGAGTACAACTCGACAATGAGATGCTCTTCTACGGGGAAGTCGATATCCTCTCTCTCGGGTTCGGCAATTACCTTGCCGCCGAGCTTATTGGGAGCTTTCTCAAGCCATTTGGGAGTTGAGGGCGAAGCGCTCTCAGCGAGAGCCTTAAAGCGGTTAGAAGAAGCGCTGCTCTCCTTAACCTCAATAACGTCGCCGACCTTAACGAGATAGGAAGGAATATTTACCTTCTTACCGTTTACGGTAAAGTGAGCGTGAGAAACGAGCTGGCGAGCCTCACGGCGTGTAGCTGCAAGACCGAGTCTGAAAACTACGTTGTCGAGTCTATGCTCAATAAGAGTAAGGAGTACGGAACCTGTCTTACCCTGAGCCTTCTCAGCCTTTTCGTAGTAAGCGCGGAACTGCTTTTCCATAATACCGTAGATAAACTTTACCTTCTGCTTTTCGGTAAGCTGGAGGCTGTATTCACTCTTTTTTCTTCTTGAGTTACCGTTAGGATTTCTGAACGAAGTCTTTCCCGAATAACCCATTACCGCAGGGGAAATACCGAGAGCCCTGCAGCGTTTAGCGATAGGCTGTCTGTTTTTTGCCATATTGTATTTTCCTCCTTTTTATACTATACACGTCTTCTCTTCGGAGGACGACATCCGTTATGCGGAATCGGAGTAACGTCCTTAATCATAGTTACCTCGAGACCTGCGGACTGTAATGCTCTGATAGCTGCCTCACGGCCCTGTCCGGGACCCTTAACGAATACCTCTACGCTCTTCATACCGAAGTCCATAGCGATTTTCGCGGCTGTCTCGGCAGCGGACTGAGCTGCGAACGGAGTAGATTTACGTGAGCCTCTGAAACCGAGTTCACCTGCGCTCGCCCAAGATACCGCGTTGCCGTTTGTATCAGAAATTGTAACAATTGTATTGTTAAATGTAGACTGGATATGCGCGCTGCCTTTTTCAATATGCTTTTTTTTTCTCGCGGCGGCGGCGTACAGTCTTCTTTCCTTTAGGTGCTGCCATATACGCGTTCCTCCTTACTTCTTCTTATTGGCCATTGTCTTACGGGGACCCTTACGTGTACGAGCGTTTGTCTTAGAACGCTGACCTCTTACGGGAAGACCCTTTCTGTGGCGTACGCCGCGGTAACAGCCAATTTCAATAAGTCTTTTAATATCAAAAGCGATGTCACGGCGGAGATCACCCTCAACGCGACAGTTCTTTTCAATATAATCTCTTAATTTTGAAACATCATCTTCTGTTAAATCTCTGACACGAGTGTCAGGGTTAACGCCTGTTGCAGCAATAATGTCTGTTGCAGTTTTACGTCCGATACCGAAAATATAGGTTAAGCCGATTTCAACTCGTTTATCTCTCGGTAAGTCAACACCTGCTATACGAGCCATTTAATTGCACCTCCATATAAAATTTAAGTTAGAATACTTTTTTAACCCTGACGCTGTTTATGCTTGGGGTTTTCGCAGATTACGAGAATCTTGCCTTTTCTTTTGATTACCTTGCACTTTTCGCACATTTTCTTTACTGAAGGTCTGACTTTCATTTGTAATCATTCCTTTCTAAAAATCAGTTTTAGTAATTTTGAATTACTTGGTTCTCCAGGTAATTCGTCCTCTTGTAAGGTCATAGGGAGACATCTCCACAGTAACCTTGTCCCCGGGAAGAATTCTTATATAATTCATCCTGAGTTTTCCTGAAATAACAGCTAATATTACATGACCGTTGGGAAGCTCCACCTTAAACTGAGCGTTAGGGAGCGCCTCAACAACTTTGCCCTCTACTTCGAGAACGTCTTGTTTTGACATAATTAATCCTCCAAAATTGCCCGTCTGAAAGAATTCAGCAGTTTTCTTAATTGCTTATCTGTTTCAGGTATTTTGACAACCGTTTCGGTTTTCGCGATATGCTTAATATTCTTTTTCTTAGGATTATTAAGTTTACGCTCTTTTCCGTCGGCTAAATATATATATCCGTCAGAAATCTTTACCGCCGCAAAAAACCTGCCCGCGTCGTGACCTGCTTTAGACGCTACGATTTGTCCCTCGATAATATTCATAATCTTAACCCGGGACAGTCATAATCTTAGGTCCGTCGGGAGTTATCGCGATTGTGTTCTCGTAATGAGCGGCTAATTTGCCGTCGACCGTAACGGTCGTCCAATCGTCCTCCAGAACCTCGACCTCGTAGCTTCCCTCACAAATCATCGGCTCGATAGCGATCGTCATACCGGGAAGAAGTCGTACTCCGCGTCCCGCTTTACCGAAATTCGGAATACTCGGGTCCTCATGTAACTTCGCACCTACGCCGTGGCCGACAAAATCTCGTACCACCGAGTAGCCGCGAGCTTCGACATACCGTTGAACCGCGTTGCCTATATCGCCTACGCGATTACCCGCACAAGCAGCCTCGATTCCCTTTTCAAGGCTGATTCTTGTAGCGTCCATCAGCTTCTTAGCGTTTTCGGATACCTTGCCGCAGGCATAGGTATAAGCGTTGTCGCCGTGGAAGCCCTCATAGAACGCGCCGACATCTACACTTACGATGTCGCCTTCTTTAAGAACCTGCTCGTCGCTCGGAATGCCATGGATAACCACATTATTTACGGAAATACACGCGCTCGCCGGGAATCCGCCGTAACCGAGAAACGAAGGCACAGCGCCTTGTTTCTCGATATATTTACGGACTTGTTCGTCAATCTCGCGGGTTGTAACGCCCGGTTTGACATATTCGCCGGCAACACGCAGAGCGTTTGCGGAAATTCTGCAAGCGTCCATCATTTTGGATATTTCGCGCGCTGTCTTAACGATTACCATTATTAACCCTCGATAACCTTAAATACTTCGTCAGTAGTTGCCTTAACGGTATCCTTGCCAACTACTACCTTGAGCTTGCCCTGAGCCTTATAATAATTTACTAAGGGCTCGGTCTCCTTATGGTAGATATCGAGGCGGTTTTTAATAGTATCAATCTGGTCATCCTTGCGCTGAACAAGGGCGCCGTTACAATCGTCGCATACCCCGTCAACCTTCGGCTTAAGGCTTTCAACGTGATAGGGTCTGCCGCAATTTTCGCAGACGCGGCGTCCGGATAAACGCTTAACGATAACATCGTCGTCGACCTCGATATCGATTACGCAGTCGATGTCAGCGCCCATCGCATCCAGAGCCTCGGCCTGGGGAATGGTTCTGGGGAAACCGTCGAGAATATAACCGTTCTGACAGTCATCCTCCTGAAGACGGTCCTTAACGATACCGATAACAACCTCGTCGGGGACGAGCTGACCTGCATCCATAAAGGACTTAGCCTTTAAACCCATTTCCGTTCCGCTTCTCAGCGCTTCACGGATAATATTACCCGTGGAAATTGTAGGGATGTTGAGCTTCTCACAGAGTACGGCAGCCTGTGTGCCTTTACCTGCTCCTGGAGCCCCTAACATAATAATGTTCATAGTATTTTCCTTTCGCTTAATCAAGGAAGCCCTTGTAGTGACGCATCATCATCTGAGATTCCATCTGCTTAGAAGTCTCGAGCGCAACACCTACTACGATGATGATAGAGGTACCGCCCATCGACATACCGCCCATTCCTGTGAACGCGGCGTAAAGCAGCGGGAATTCCGCGATGAATCCGAGGAATAAACAACCGATAAGAGTAATTCTCGAAAGAATCTTCTTAATAAAGTCAGCAGTCGGAGCGCCCGGACGAATACCGGGGATAGTTCCGTTATTCTGCTTAAGGTTGTTTGCCATCTCAATAGGATTATACTGAATGGTTGTATAGAAATAACCGAACATTATAATCAAAATGAAGTACAGAGTCATATACAGCCAGCCTGTGGTATTGAAGGCTTCAAAGAAAGCCGCCCAGAAGCCGCCGTCGGGTTTTACGCCGAATGCCTGTATCGTACTTGGGATTGAAAGAATCGAGGAAGCGAAGATGATAGGAAGTACGCCGCCCAAAGCAACCTTGATGGGAAGGTGGCTGGACTGACCGCCGTACATCTTTCTTCCGACTACGCGCTTAGCGTACTGGATAGGAATTCTTCTCTCACTATCCTGCATAAATGTGATAACCCATACAACTACAAGGAATACTACTACCCAGAGAGGTACGAGGATGAAGTACTGGCTTACGCCGTTGAGTCCATACTCCCAATACTGTCCGAGGATTGAGATCGTATAGGGGAAACGAGCTACGATACCCGCGAAGAGGAGTATCGAGATACCGTTGCCGATACCTTTTTCGTTGATCTGCTCGCCGAACCACATCATTACAGCAGTACCCGCGGTAAACGCGAGGATGATTATGATAGCCGAATACCAGAGTCCGAAGCCTTCGTTGTAAGTTGTAACACCCGAAGCCTTTAAGTACCACCAGTAAGCAAAGCCCTGGATTAGACCGAGACCTACAGTTACGTATCTTGTGATAGTCGCGATCTTCTTACGACCGGCCTCTCCCTCTTTAGACAATCTCTCGAGAGGAGGGATCGCTACGGTGAGAAGCTGCATAATGATAGAACTGTTGATGTACGGAGTAACACCCATCGCGAAGAGTGTCGCGTTGGAGAACGCGCCGCCCGAAAGAGTATTCAGGTAAGCAAGCGCCGAGTTACCCGCAGTAACACCGTTCTCTGCCATTAACTTACTTAACGCATCCATATCCAAAAACGGTACAGGGATTACCGAACCGATTCTGAAGAAGATAACGATAAGAACCGTAAAAAGAATTTTTCTTCTAAGGTCGGGAATGCTCCAGGCATTCCTAATTGTTTTAAACAATTAAATCACCTCTGCCTTTCCTCCGGCAGCTTCAATAGCAGCCTTAGCGGATGCCGAGAAAGCAGAAACCTTAACGTTTAATTTTTTCTCTACCTTGCCGTTGCCTAATACCTTGACAGCGTCGAAGGAATTTTTGATAACACCTGCCTGAACAAGAGCTTCTACGGTTACGTCGGCACCGTCCTCAAACTTTCTGTTCAGAGTAGAGAGGTTAACAGTAACAACCTTCTTGGCGAAAATGTTATTGAATCCTCTCTTAGGAAGACGACGCTGAAGCGGCATCTGACCGCCTTCAAAACCAGGACGGATGCTTCCGCCCGAACGGGATTTCTGACCCTTCTGGCCTCTGGCTGAAGTTTTGCCCCATCCAGACGCGTGTCCGCGACCTACTCTTTTCGAGGACTTCTTAGAGCCCTCAGCAGGTGAAAGTTCATTTAACTTCATAATTTTCGCACCTCCTTATGCTTCTGTTACCTCAATGAGGTGGTTGATTTTTGCTACCTTACCCTTAGTCGCAGCGTTATCGGGCTGAGTTGTCTCGTCGCCGATTTTTCTGAGACCTAAGGACTGGGCGGTTGCAATCTGATCCTTTTTAGAACCGATAAGGCTCTTAACTAACTTAATCTTCATATTGCAAGCCTCCCTTATAATATTTCCTTAACGCTCTTACCGCGGATAGCGGCAACTTCCTCAGCAGTACGAAGTGTGCTGAGTCCCTGGAGAGTAGCGCGAACTACGTTGCAGGGATTATTTGAGCGTAAAGCCTTTGTACGGATGTCACGGATACCTACAGCCTCAACGACCGCACGTACGGGACCTCCCGCGATAACTCCTGTACCGGGAGCGGCGGGCTTCATAAGAACACGACCAGCGCCGTAAGCGCCGATTACCTCGTGGGGAATCGTAGTGCCTCTTAAAGAAACCTTGATAAGGTTCTTCTTAGCGTCCTCAATACCCTTACGGATAGCGTCGGGAACCTCGCCTGCTTTACCGATACCGAAACCTACGGTACCTTCGCCGTCGCCTACTACTACGAGCGCAGCGAACTTATAGATACGACCGCCTTTTACGGTTTTAGAAACTCGGTTGATAGTAACAACTCTCTCAACGAGTTCTTTATTTGTTTCAACATTATTAGCCAAAGTAATTCCTCCCCTTCCTTAGAAATTGAGGCCGCCCTCACGGGCGCCTTCGGCCAATTCCTTAACACGGCCGTGGTAGATGTTTCCGCCTCTGTCGAATACGACATCGACAATCTTCTTCTCAGCTGCGCGCTCAGCAACTAACTTGCCGACAGCTCTCGCAGCCTCTTTGTTTCCGCCTTTACCTGTGATAGACTTATCAAGACTTGAAGCCTGAACAAGAGTAACACCCTTTACGTCGTCAATAATCTGAGCGTAAATATTGTTGGTGGAGCGGAATACACATAAACGCGGACGCTCTGCGGTGCCGCTGATTTTACCGCGAATTCTCTTATGTCTGTGCAGACGAGCTTTCTTAGTATCAGGTCTGTTTACCATTGTTATTCACTCCTTAATTATTTACCCTTACCGGCTTTGCCTTCCTTGCGGCGGATATATTCGTCAACGTACTTAATACCTTTACCCTTATAAGGCTCGGGCGGACGTTTTTCTCTGATCTCGGCAGCAAACTGACCTACCTTTTGCTTATCGATGCCTGAGACAATGATTTTGTTAGGAGAGGGAACCTCGATTTTGATATCTTCGGTATCCTCTACGATAACCTTGTGGGAATATCCGAGGTTCATAATGCACTGCTTACCCTTTTTCTCAACACGGTAGCCTACACCGTTAACCTCGAGTTCCTTTTTATAGCCTTCCGTAACGCCTGTCACCATATTGGCGATGAGCGTACGGGTAAGACCGTGTAAAGAGCGGTTTGTTTTTTCGTCGTTAGGACGTGTAACGTTAATCTCTTCGCCCTTTACCTCAACCTGCATAGCGGGGTTGAACTTATAGTCTAAGGTTCCCTTAGGTCCCTTAACTTCAATTACGCCTTCGTTGACCGAAACGGTAACGCCTGCGGGAATATTTATAGGTTTTCTTCCAATTCGAGACATTTTCGCACCTCCTATTACCAGATATAAGCGAGGATCTCTCCGCCGACGTGTTCCTGACGCGCCTTGCGGTCAGTCATAACGCCCTTGGATGTTGAAACGATAGCAACTCCCAAGCCCTTCATAACCTTGGGCATATCCTCTACATTACTGTAAATACGTAAACCGGGCTTTGACACACGGCGCAGACCCGTAATTATCGGAGTTCTGCCCTCGCCGTATCTGAGTGTCACCTTGATAACGCCCTGCTTACCGTCCTCGATTACCGTAAAGTTCTTAATATAACCCTCGTCAACAAGAATCTGACAGATGTCCTTCTTTAAGTTCGAGGCAGGGATCTCAACGGTATCGTGCTTCGCTGAGTTAGCGTTACGGATTCGTGTAAGTAAATCAGCTATTGTATCTGTAATTTGCATACTATTTTACCTCCTTTACTTACCAGCTTGCTTTCTTTACGCCCGGGATTTCGCCCTTGTAAGCGAGTTCACGGAAGCAAATACGACAAACGCCGAATTTACGAAGGTAGGCGTGTGGTCTACCACAGATTTTACATCTTGAATATTCACGAGTAGAGAATTTCTGTTTTCTCTGCTGTTTAATTTTCATAGCAGTCTTAGCCACAACAATCCCTCCTTACCTTGCAAACGGCGCGCCCATAAGCGTTAACAGCTCGCGGGCTTCTTCGTCAGTTTTTGCGGTTGTGATAAAAGCAATATCCATACCGCGTACCTTATCTACCTTATCGTAGTCGATTTCAGGGAAAATAAGCTGTTCCTTAAGACCCATAGAGTAGTTGCCTCTACCGTCGAAGGAGTTAGGATTAATTCCTCTGAAGTCACGTACACGAGGGAGAGCTACGTTAAAGAGTCTGTCTAAGAACTCGTACATTCTCTCGCCTCTGAGTGTCACCTTAGCGCCGATAGGCATACCCTCACGGAGCTTAAAGTTAGCAACAGATTTCTTAGCGCGGCATACAAGTGCCTTCTGGCCTGTGATAATACCGAGGTCATTAACGATATTGTCAATAACCTTAGAATTCTCTTTAGCCTCGCCGGCGCCGACGTTTACAACGATTTTGTCGAGCTTCGGAATCTGCATTACGCTCTTATAGGAGAATTTCTTCATAAGAGCAGGTGCAACTTCGTCAGCATAATATTTCTTAAGTCTTGCCATTTCTTATATCCTCCTTAAATCACTTCGCCGCATTTTCTGCAGATACGGCCCTTAGAGCCGTCCTCGAAAATCTTATGGCCGATTCTTGTAGGCTTCTTGCAGCGGGGGCATACGATCTGGACCTTATCGGCATACATAGCCGCCTCAGCCTTTATGATGCCGCCGGGCTCGCCCATTCTTCTAGGCTTAACGTGCTTGGATACCATGTTGATTTTCTCAACGATAACCTTGCGCTCCTTAGGGGAAACAGCTAATACGGTACCCTGCTTGCCTTTATCTTTACCGCTTAATACTACTACGGTGTCGCCTGTTTTAACATGAACCTTATTCATTTGTGACACCTCCATTAAAGCACTTCGGGAGCGAGTGATAAGATCTTAAGATAGCCCTTATCACGAAGCTCTCTCGCAACGGGTCCGAATATACGGGTACCGCGGGGGTCCTTGTCATCCTTAATAATAACCGCTGCGTTTTCGTCAAAGCGAATGTAAGTACCGTCATCGCGGCGAACGCCCTTAGCGGAACGTACGATAACAGCCTTGATTACGTCGCCCTTCTTTACTACACCGCCTGGAGCCGCTTTCTTAACGGAAGCGACGATTACATCGCCGATGTTAGCGTATCTTCTTCTAGTACCGCCGAGAACACGAATGCACATAAGTTCCTTTGCGCCTGTGTTGTCAGCGACACGTAATAATGTTTGTTGCTGTATCACAGTGTGTTCCTCCTTATTTAGCCTTTTCTACAATCTCGACGAGACGATATCTTTTATCCTTAGAAAGAGGACGTGTCTCCATAACCTTAACGCGGTCGCCTATCTGAGCCTCATTCTTCTCATCGTGAGCCTTAAGACGGCGCGAGCGCTTAACGACCTTATTGTAAAGCTTATGCTTTACGCTGTCCTCGATAAGAACTACGATAGTCTTATCCATTTTGTCGGAAACAACCTTTCCAACGACAGTTTTTCTCATATTTCTTTCAGCCATTGTTATGTCCTCCTTCCTTATTCTTCGCTCTCGGCAAGCTGGAATTCGCGGATTACAGTCGATACTCTCGCGATATCCTTCTTAACTGCCTTGATGCGTGCGGGATTTTCCAGCTGATTGATAGCGAGCTGGAAACGAAGGTTAAATAACTCTTCTTTCAGGTCCTTGAGCTTAATTTCGAGCTCATCTACAGAGGACTCTCTAAGTTCTGATGCTTTCATTACTGCTCAACCTCCTGATCTGATTTTTTTACAAATTTGCACTTGATCGGGAGCTTTGTGGACGCAAGACGCATAGCCTCACGGGCTGTAGCCTCGTCTACGCCGCCGCCGATTTCAAACATAATTCTGTCGGGCTTAACTACTGCTACCCAATACTCGGGCGCACCTTTACCTTTACCCATTCGGGTTTCGGCAGGTCTCGCTGTAACGGGCTTGTCAGGGAAGATTTTGATCCAAACCTTACCTACACGCTTGCAGTAACGTGTCATAGCTACACGGGCAGCCTCGATCTGGTTGGAAGTAATCCAGGCAGGCTCTAATGCCTGAAGACCGTAATCGCCGTAAGTAACCTTGTTACCGCGGAGCGCTCTGCCTGTCATACGACCTCTGTGAACACGTCTGTATTTAACACGCTTTGGCATCAGCATTATTTTCTGCCCCCTTCCTTACGAGGCTTTCTTTCTCTTCTCTCTCTTCTCTCGCCTCTGTCGTTTCTGTCGCTTCTTTCGCGTCTTTCACGTCTTTCACGTCTGCCTTTATTCTCGTTAAGGACCTCGCCCTTATAAAGCCATACCTTAATACCTATCTTACCGTAGGTGGTATCAGCCTCGGCAAAGCCGTAGTCGATATCGGCACGGAGAGTCTGAAGAGGAATTGTACCCTCGTGATAAGTTTCGCCTCTCGCGATTTCAGCGCCGTTAAGACGGCCTGAACACTGAATCTTAATACCCTTAGCGCCGAGCTTCATAGCGTTTCTGATAGCCTGCTTCATAGCGCGGCGGTAAGCGATACGCTTCTCAAGCTGAGCCGCGATGCTCTCGGAAACGAGCTGAGCGTTTAAGTCAGGGTTTTTGATTTCAACAATATTGATGGCAACGGGCTTCTTAAGGAAGTTCTCGCACTGTACGCGGAGCTTCTCTATCTCGGAACCGCCCTTACCGATTACCATACCGGGCTTTCCGCAGTGGATATGAAGTCTTACTCTTTTACCGTCGCGTTCAATTTCAATTTTCGAGATACCCGCGGAGTAAAGCTGCTTTTTAAGAGTTTTACGGAGATTATAGTCCTCAACGAGGGTATCGCCGAAATCCTTCTTATTAGCAAACCAACGGGAATCCCAGTTTTTGATTATACCTACACGTAAGCCGTGCGGATTAACTTTTTGTCCCATACTGTTAACCTCCCCTTATTCTTTTTCCTTGAGTACAAGGGCAACGTGGGATGTTCTCTTATTAATTCTGAAGGCTCTGCCCTGCGCTCTGGGTCTGATTCTCTTAAGAATGGGACCTGCAGTAGCGTTAGCGTAAGCAACATAAAGTTTAGATACATCCATATCGTGGTTATTCTCTGCATTAGCCATAGCGGACTTTAACACCTTTAATACAGGAGTACAAGCGGCCTTAGGGGTATGCTTGAGAACAGCTTCCGCGTAAGCTACATCCTTGCCTCTGATAAGACTGAGTACAAGGTTCACCTTGCGCGGTGACATACGAACGTATTTCGCGCTAGCCTTAGCTTCCATTGCAATACTCTCCTTCCGCCTTATGATGTCTTGGAACCGGAATGTCCCTTAAAGGTTCTGGTCGGGGCAAACTCGCCGAGCTTGTGTCCTACCATATCCTCGGTAACATATACCGGAACGTGCTTGCGTCCGTCATGGACAGCAAATGTATGGCCTACAAAATCAGGGAAAATTGTCGAGCTTCTCGACCAAGTCTTAAGAATTCTCTTTTCTCCCTTTTCGTTCATTTCCTGAACCCTTTTTAAACTTTTTAGTACTTCTACTCATAATTAAGCTCCTTTCCTGCCTTACTTACCGTTTCTTCTGCGAACGATTAATCTGTCGCTCTGCTTATGCTTCTTACGGGTCTTATAACCGAGAGCCGGTTTACCCCAAGGGGTAACAGGTCCGGGACGGCCGACAGGTGATTTACCTTCACCACCGCCGTGGGGGTGATCGTTCGGGTTCATAACAGAACCGCGGACAGTCGGGCGCCAGCCCATATTTCTCTTACGACCGGCTTTACCGATCTTAACGTTCTCGTGGTCAGTGTTGCCGACCTGGCCGATAGTAGCCATACATTTCTCGGGAACGTTACGAAGCTCCGAACTCGGAAGTCTTAAAAGAGCTAAACCGTTTTCCTTCGCCATAAGCTGCGCCATATTACCGGCGGAACGAGCGAGCTGAGCGCCGCGTCCTGGATAAAGCTCAACGTTATGAACGAATGTACCTACGGGGATGTTCTTAAGCGGAAGCGCGTTACCGGGCTTGATATCCGCGTCGGGGCCTGCTACTACTGTATCGCCGACCTTTAATCCCTCGGGAGCTACGATATATGCTTTCTCGCCGTCTGTATACTCGATAAGGGCGATGAAAGCCGAGCGGTTAGGATCGTACTCTAATGTAGCGACCTTACCCTCTACGCCGAATTTCTGGCGTTTAAAATCAATAATACGGTACTTTCTGCGATTACCGCCGCCTCTGTGGCGGACTGTAATTCTGCCGTAGCTGTTACGGCCGGAATGCTTCTTTAAAGGAGCGAGTAAGCTCTTCTCGGGAGCAACCTTTGAAAGTCCGGAGTAGTCTGTCACCGACTTGTTTCTCATAGAGTTAATAGTCGGCTTATAAACTTTAATAGCCATTTATTTCACTCTCCTCATGATGGCTTTGCGGGAATATGGCGGTTCCCATACGTTCTAAATACTTAACTCTCTATAATTGATATAGAGATTATCACTATACGTCGTGATATCAAGCCTCGCCGCTCTGCGCTTTTCCTCTCTTAACTCCCACTCGTCTAATCCGCTTCGAACACTTCGTGTTCTTCTCGGCTTAGTCCTCGTAAGTCGTTAATCGAGGGCTCCGAGCCTCGGCTCTTAAGTATTACATCATGCCTTCAAAAAATTCGATATTTTTGCTGTCCTCGGTCAAGGTTACGATTGCCTTTTTCCAGGACTTTGTGTAGCCTCCGTTATTCTGACCCTGACGGCGGAAATGTCCGCGTACATTAACGGTATTAACCTTAGCTACCTTTACCTTAAAGATTTCCTCGCAAGCCTTAGCGATTTCAATCTTATTAGCTGATTTCGCTACTTCAAAGGTGTACTTCTTGTCAACGGCACCGATCATACTTTTCTCGGTGATTACCGGACGAATGATAATATCCTGAGCTATCATGCGTATACCTCCTCGATCTTGCTTACCGCGTCCTTAACGATAACGAGCTTGTCAGCGTTTAAGATATCGTATACATTAAGCTCGTTGACCTGAGCGGTCTTAACGCCCTTAATATTAGAAGCGGATTTAATAACCTTCTTGTCTACCTCAGGCAGAACAATCAAGGCTTTCTTCTCAACTCCGATGGCTGAAAGCACTTCAACCATAGCCTTAGTCTTGAACTCGTCGAACTTGAGAGCGTCTACAACGATAATCTCACTGTCTAAAGCCTTAGAAGATAAAGCCGACTTCAACGCAAGTCTCTTAACCTTCTTATTTACGGAGAAGCTGTAGCTTCTCGGCTTGGGAGCAAATACTACTCCGCCGTGAGTCCACTGGGGAGCGCGGGTCGAACCCTGACGGGCGCGTCCTGTGCCCTTCTGTCTCCAGGGCTTCTTACCGCCGCCTGAGACTTCGGCTCTTGTGAGGGCTGACTGTGTGCCCTGACGCTGATTAGCGAGGTAGCTGACTACCATCTGATGCATAACAGCCTCGTTAGGCTCAATACCGAAGATAGCGTCGTTTAAATCAACTGTACCTACCTTCTTGCCTTTCATATCTACAACATTAATGCTTGGCATTTAAAGTCCTCCCTTCTTACGCTTTAACGGCATCTTTAATAACTACGATGCCCTTATTCGGTCCGGGGATAGCGCCCTTGATCGCGATGAGGTTATTCTCAACATCAACCTTAACGATAGTAAGGTTCTGGATAGTTACCTTCTCAGCGCCGAGGCGTCCGTTCATCTTCTTGCCCTTGAAAATACGCGAGGGGGATGAACACATACCGATTGAACCGCCGTGACGTACGTTAGGACCTGTACCGTGGGTTTCCTTAAGTCTGTGGAAATTCCAGCGCTTGATTACGCCCGCTGTACCTTTACCCTTGCTTGTGCCTGTAACGTCAACCTTGTTTCCTGCTTCAAAGGTATCAGCCTTAACGATAGAACCGATCTCATAAGCGTCGGTGTCGTCAAAACGGAATTCCTTTAAAACCTTCTTGGGAGCGACATCGTTCTTAGCGAAGTGACCTGCGATAGGCTTCTTGACCTTGTTGGGCTTTAAATCGCCGAAACCAAGCTGAACTGCCGCGTAACCGTCGTTTTCTACTGTCTTCTTAGTAACAACCGCGCACGGACCTGCTTCTACAACAGTAACAGGAACGACGTTTCCTGTTTCGTCGAAAATCTGAGTCATACCGATTTTCTTTCCGATTAATGCTTTTTGCATTGTCTATTTCCTCCTTATTAGGTTATTGGTCGGCTGAGCCGACATTTACCCTGTCTGCTTGTAGGTTGGTAACGGATTATAACTTAATCTCGATATCAACACCGGCAGGGAGCTCTAAGCTCATAAGAGCCTCGACTGTCTTGTTGGACGGTCTTAAAATGTCGATAAGACGTTTATGAGTTCTCATCTCGAACTGCTCACGGCTGTCCTTATACTTATGAACAGCGCGGAGAATAGTAACGACCTGCTTCTCTGTCGGAAGCGGAACGGGTCCCGATACGCGGGCGCCTGTTCTCTTTGCTGTCGCTACGATCTTCTCGGCGGAACTGTCCACCAGCTGATGATCATAACCCTTTAATCTTATACGAATTTTTTCTTTGACTGCCATTATCGTCGCCTCCTTAAAAAATTTGGCGGGCGTTCCTTGAAGTTTTCCACAGAGCCGGGTGTTCCCTGCTCCCGTGTTTTTAAAACCGATTAACTTTTAAGCCAACCGGTACCTCAAGACACAATTCAAGCATTTCGGCGCAGCAACTCTTTACGCCGTCACTTAAACACTATAACTTTCGCCCGGTTTAAAATCGGACATACTCCACGGAAAAACCGGCTTAATAAGCCGCAACCTCCCGCTTCAACGCATATCATTTGCAGTCGATACCGCGTAAGAAGGCGCAGAATACCCCTATTACGCGATAATGCTCGACTATTATACTATATAAATCAAGGAATTTCAAGGAAAATCGGTAAAAAAATTGTAATTTTCATATAGAGAAAATGCGAGAATTTTTAATGGTATTTTTGTGCATTTTCACCAACACGCTTATAGTATATGACAATTAATTAACGGTCGGAAAGTATTGGCTTTCCGACCGTAATTCTTACCTTTTAATTCTTAATTCAGTTACTTGCCCGCGTAAATCGCGACAACTAATATCGAACCCGCCATTAAAGCGGCGCAGATTATCGCGACTACTCGTACAAAAATCTTACTTTTCTTATTCATAATTATACCTTAAACGTTATCTTATAGGAGTAGCTGTCGTCCGTACCCTTTATAGTCGCCTTGATTTTTGCGGTAGCGCGGCTGTGGCACTGTCTTATCCACATCGTACAGCTGGGGCTCCAGCGTCCCATATCCACGGGGTCGATATCGTGCTGCTCAAGCAGCCAGCCGCAGAATATCGCGCACCAGTCAGCCGGCTCATAGGAACCCATAACAGCCTTCCAAGCCTTAGTATGGTAGTAGAAGTTAGAGCCTCTTTTTCCGAGCTGTTTCTTAGCGAGGTTAGCGATAGACTCGGCTTTTTTTCTCGTAATATATTTCGAGAGATCGACAAAACCGACTATCTGGGAATTTCTTTTATAATTTTTATAAACCTTTTTAGATACTATCGAGGTTCTGTAATTGTTGGATGCCGTATTGCCCTCAATCGTTACGATATTCTTAGACGTAACCTTATAGACAACGCCGACGTGATTAGCAAGGTAGCCGTCGCCGGGATACCAATGGAAGAGGATAAAATCGCCCTTCTTAGGAGTATAGCGGCTTTTTTCCTTAAAAGCGGAGCAGTCCTTAGCCTTAACGTTTCCGTAAGGGCTTACCTCAGCTACATCGGTATTCATACTCGTATACTCGATCGGGGTATTCTTATCTACGTTATTAAGCGTGAAGTAGCTTTTTACCGCTTCGTTATAATTCTCTATAACGAGCTTTCCCGCGTACTTTTTATTCTTCTTATAGCGTACGGTTTTATTCTTAAAGCCGCCGAGACCTGTTCTTCCCATAACATAATCGAGATTATACTCATTCTTCGAGGAATAGCTCTTACCCGATTTTGAATAATCAGCGACTTTTTTTATCTCGGATTTATTCTTATTATCGAGAAGCATCGTCCAGAATGTTTCTCCGCCCACCTTAAGGTTAGCGATACCGCAGGCATTCACCGCTCTGTCCTTTTTATAAGCGGAAGCCTTATACTTCTTTACGAGCGAAAGATAGCTGCCCTTAGCTAAAATATACTTAGCGGGCATTTTAAGTTTTTCCTTTACGGGCTGCTTGCGGCTGTAATTAACAGAGAGCATAGCGCAGCGCTTATAAGCTGTTTTAGTAAGCTCCTTATCGTTATAAAGCTCTTTTACGCCCTTTAGCTTACGGTAAGCGTTAATGTACTTAAGCGCGGACTTGTTACTATACTTAACGGTTTTTCCCGTTACCGCGAACTTTCCGAACTGGACAGGCTCAGGCTCGGGTTCTCCCTGAGTTTCCTCGGGGACGGTTTCAGGCTCTGATACCGTTTCAGCCTCGGTTCCTTCGGAAGTCTCGGGTTGAGAGGTCTCAGCCGTTTCCTCGAAAACGCTGCTTTCCTCGGTAGAGGCAACAGTTTCTAAAGGCTCTGTCTGCTCTTCCACAGCATAAGCCGACATACAAAAAGCGGTAATTATCATTACCATAGCCGTAATAATCGATACGGTTCTCTTAATTTTCATTTTTTCACAACCTTATTTCCATAGTGTTTTTCGCACATTAAATTTTATTATATAATATTTCAGACCTTTTTTCAACATTAAATTTTTAAAAAATCTATTTAAAAAGCGGACGTTTTCGTGTATAATATGACTAATCTGTTAAATGGAGAGTAATATGAAAAGATTTCTGCCCATTATTCTAATACTGATAACACTTACGGGATGCGGTATCGGCTCGAGTTCGCTATGGATACCTATATGTCGCTTACGCTAAACGGCAACAATCCCGAAAACTCAATAAAAAAAGCGGAAGCGTTTATAAAAAAGCTCGACAGGCTTCTTTCCGCTCACGATAAAAGCAGCGAGATTTTTAAGCTCAACAACAGCGGAAGAAAAAGCCTTTCCCCCGACAGCCTCAGCGTACTTAAATCGGCGCTTAAATACTACAGGCTTACGGACGGAGCTTTCAACCCCGCTATGCTCCCCGTTACAACGCTATGGGGCTTTCCCGATAAAAAATACCGCGTACCCGACAGCTCGGAGGTTTTAAAAGCTCTAAAGCTCGCTAAACCCGAAGAAATCAAAATAAACGGCAGCACGGTAAAACTCGGCGTTATAGATATGAAGCTCGACCTCGGCGGTATAGCAAAGGGCTATGCTTCCCAGAAAACAATCGAACTTTTAAAAAAAGAAAAAGTTGACAGCGCTCTTATAAACCTCGGCGGCAACATTCAGACGCTCGGCAAAAAGCCCGACGGAAGCCTTTGGACAGTCGCCGTAGAAAATCCCAACAAAAATTCAAGCTACCTCGGTCAGCTTAAAATATCGGACAAAGCGGTAATCACCTCGGGCGGATATGAGCGTTATTTTAAAAAGAACGGTAAAACTTATCACCATATTATAGACCCCGAGAACGGTTATCCTGCCGTAAGCGGGCTGAAATCCGTTACTATCATCTCCGATAACGGTATACAGGCGGACGCTTTATCTACCGCGCTTTTCGTTATGGGCAGGGAGAAAGCTGTTGAGTTTTGGAAAACCAGCAAAAGCGGTTTTGACTTTATTCTCTATACTGACAACGGAAAACTTTTAATCTCCGAAGGAATAGAAAACAGCTTTTATTCCGATTTGGATTATGAGGTTATAAATGAATAAACGTGACTTTATCGCGATAGGAGCCGTGCTTATATTATCGGCAATCGGGTTTTTATTCTTCGCGTTTCAGCCTAAAGGCGGAGCGTCGGTAAAAATCTCAATAAACTCAGATGTACAAGGCACCTATCCCCTAAACGAAAACAGAACAATTAATATAAAAACCGACGGCGGCTTCAATACCGTAGTTATAAAGGACGGAAGCGTTTTTATAAAGGACGCCGACTGTCCCGACAAATACTGCGTAAAACAGGGTAAAATCAACAGCGGCTCGATAATCTGCCTTCCGCACAGAATGACAGTCGAGATAACCGACCAACAGCAGCCTGACGCTGTCGCGAGGTAGAAGTATGGCTAAACGTATTGCAAGTATTTCGGTATTTACCGCGTTAGCGCTTATATTCAGCTACATAGAAGCAATATTGCCTTTTAATTTCGGCATCCCCGGGGTAAAGCTCGGCATAGCCAATATTGTTGTTGTAGTCGCGCTTTATCAGCTCGGCGCAAAGGAAGCAATCGGGATTTCCCTTATAAGAGTTTTTATTATAGGATTGCTTTTCGGGAATATACTCTCGCTTATATACAGTCTTTCGGGAGCGGTATTGAGCTTAATCGGAATGATGATCTGCAAGCATTTAAAACTCTCGGTTATCGGAGTAAGCGCGATAGGCGGCGTTCTGCATAACACGGGTCAGCTTATTGCCGCGGCGATACTGCTGCAAAGCGGAGCGCTGATATATTACTTCCCCGTACTGCTTATCTCGGGACTTATAACGGGAATACTGATCGGAATAGTTTCATTCAGCATCAACAGGGTCTTAGATAGAAAAAAGGCGGTTTAACACCGCCTTTTATTTTATTCTTATTCTAATCTTAAAAGCTACTCCGTTCACCTTTATTGTAACTGTCGAATTACCCTTTTTAAGAGCTTTCAGCTTTATTTTCGACGAAGTTTTCCCGCCGATTATTTTAATATTTTTACCTTGTACGGAGTATTTGTTATCGAACGATTTTGCTTTCCCGAGTATTTTAACGTTAAGGCTTTTCTTCAAGCCCGCTTTATAGACTTTTTTCTTGTTGAATTTCTTACCGTTTATTTTTACGGTCGGATTATTCTTTACCTTAATTACGCATTTTAGCTTTGTATTATCGGAAAGCGCCGCAGAAATAACCGTCCTGCCTTTTTTAAGCGCCGTTACGGTTCCGTCGGAGCTTACCTTAGCTACCGAGCTTTTCTCGGACGAAAACTTTACCTTCGCTCTAG
>CAJOHT010000023.1:20852-26834 GCA_905234305.1 uncultured Ruminococcus sp.
CTTCGCTCTAGCGTCCTTAACTTTCAGCTTAAACCTCTCTCCCGCTTTCATAGATTTTTCACGGGCGTTAACAGAAGGTTTATTAACGGTAAAAGCCTTTATTTTAGCGTTCCCGAAAGTAAAAACCTGCGATAAAATCGGGTCCTGGTTAAGCTGTTTCGGCGTAGTCCAGCTTCCGTCGAGGAACACATAAGTCTCGCCCTCATTACATACGACTTTTCTCTCAACAGCGTCCGAGGACATTGTATCATTATCGAAGCCTGTTTCAAGATTCAGATACGCCACCTCGGACTCGGTACCTGTATCATATGACTTTATATTCTGAACTACCGCGAATTTCTGTCCCTTGGAAAGAGGGATTTCCTTATTCAGCTTAACAGTATGGAAGCCCGCGAATTTTATTTTGTCGCTCGAGGTATATACAAGCTCGCCCTCGGTCGGATTTTTTTCGCTCCCGCTTAAAAGATAGATATCGGTTTTTACTAAAGAATCCGTCTCGTTTGTATAGGCTGAAAACGCTTTAAGCCGCTCGTCTTTTTCAGCGGTAAAAACATTACCCGTAAGAGTGTCCTTATCGGCAGTCCTCAGAGATAGCCTGAGGTCGTCGTTGTTCATAGCGAAATCGTACTGATAGTTATTATCGTAATCGTATCCGTCGTCGGCAATATCAACATTATAAACGTAATTGGAGCCTAAAGAACGGTCGCAGTAATATATCCAGAAAAAGCCCGTACCTCTGTCCTTGCTATCTCTTATACCGAATTCATAAATATACTTATTTTCTAAATTGGCGCGCTTTTTCTTAAGATCAGCAACTGTTGTATTGGTCTTTTTCGCGTATTCCTCCGTTTCCTTATAAGTCATTCCGTTTATGCCCTCACGGTCTTTGTCCCAGTTTTTGAACAGAGATTTCATACAGTCATAGCTGCCCCAGCTGTTTTTTACAAGCCAAGCACCGTCCTCGTTCGGAGCGGTTTTGCCGTCCTGAGAGAAATTATCCTTTGAAAAATTGTCGTCCCAGCCGACTATAAGCACGGCGTGGTCAGGAACGGACTCGGTTTTACCGTTATAAAACGTACTGCTTATGCTATCGACAGACGAATCATAAGACGCCGCCACGGCTCCGTAATCCAAAACAGCCTGTTTAATAATGCTTACAGCCTTTTTATCGTTTCCCGCCCAGCCGCGTTTTATCTCTTTTTTATCGTTATTAAAGCGCGTTAAGGGAGGAAGATAAAGATAATCCGAAACACGCGGAGCGCCTGCTGATGATTTTCCCGTAAAGCTCGCGGGAAGCGTCCAGTCGCTGTCATTAAAAGCCATAAGATTATTCAGAGACCCGTTCCATCCGTTAGGTTGATGAGGGACGGATTTTTCCGAGACGACTCCTCTCCACGCGGTAAACAGAGTCTCGGCGTATGAACCGTAGCCTCCGTTAATAAAACGGTATTTACCCGAATCGTTATACTTAAGACCTTCGCCCGCCTGAGAAAGGCTCTCGGACTTACTTACAGGCTCTCCCAAAAGCCACGCGACAGCTCTTTCCGAATAGTCGGGCTCATTCTTAAGCCCGCTCAGTACAGGCTCGCCGAACGCTTTAGCGTCGATTTTATCTCCTGATTCCAATCGGTCCTTCGCTTTTAAGACAGAGCTTTCCAACGCTCCCAGCGATGAATATGCCCAGCAATCGCTCAGCGGTTTCTGAATTTTAGAAGCGGTAGCCTGATTTATATTCGTTAAAAAGTAACGCGGTATAGAATCCGCCTCGGACGTATCATAGTCAGTAGAGGAAACGTCCCCGTAAATCATATAATGTAAAACGGGAATATTTTTATTACGGTACTCAAACACTTTCTCGATATCCTTTTTATCGCTTACTTTATCGCCGTTTAAATCAAAAATAATTGAGCTTTTATCATTTGCCGACGCGCTGAACGCGGCACAACAGCATATCTCCGAGAGTAAAGCCGCGGATAAAAATATGCTGACAATTCTCTTAAAACACTTCATTGTTCTCTCCTCTTTTAGCTGAAAATAATTTTTACAGAAAAGATATTATCCTTAATATTGAGCCTGAATTTTGCTTTATGCAAATCCGCGATTGACTTAACTATCGAAAGCCCTAAGCCGTTGCCGTTCTGGTGACGGCTTTTGTCTTTGCGCACATACGGCTCGGCAATATTCTTCAAATCGGATTTTGTGAGATTACCGCTCGGGTTTGAAATCGAGAACGATTTTTTCTCAACGCTTATTTCAATCACGCTGCCCTCGGGAGAATATTTCACGGCGTTATCGATCAGGTTTTCAACCGCCTGCTTAACAAGCTCCCTGTCTGCGGTTATATTATTATCTCCGCTTTGAGTTACCTTTATCTGCCTGCTGTCGGGCAGTTTTACATAATTTCCCGCAAGTTCTTTTGTAAGCTCATATAAATCGAACTCAGAACGGTTCAGTTTAATATTGAACGAATCGAGCTTGCTTAAGTCAAGCATTTTATGGACAAGAGAATTAATACTATCGGTCTGTTCAAGGATTTTATTAAGATAGCTCTCTTTTTCATCCTCGTCGATATTTTCCTGCAGGCTGTACGCGTAGCCGCTGATTACAAACAGCGGAGTTTTAATATCGTGAGCCAGCGCGTTCGTGAAATTCAGCCTTTTGTTCTCCTCGACTATCTGAGTTTTAACTGTTCTCCAAATCATCACGCAGAGAATAACGGATATTGTCAGGAAAAATCCGAAAATCAAAGACACGTCAAGTACGAGTTCTTTTTTGCAGTAATCCAAAAGATTGTATTTTTTCGCGTATTGAAACATCCACGCGCTCTCTTCGGTATCATATTTTGAACTGGTTTTTATATTCTGATAATTAGAAACATACACTATGTTTTCATAAAAACCTGTCGGAATCGTAAGCGCGGACTGCTTCTTCTGCTCATCGGTAAGCGAAGTGATAAAATCGTTATTATACGCCTTATTAAGCAGGAATTCTTTCGGGATAACATTCCTCAATATACTGCTGTTGCTGAACAACGGCGCTTTTTTTATTCTGTTCGCGCCCAGGTCATAGGTTTCAACATTATCGTCAATCAAAAAGCGTTTATCGCTTCCGTCCACCAAAACCATCTTCAGCTTTATCGGCACAATATATATACCCTTGAACTGAAATTTAGTACAGACAAGCTCGTAGTAATTACCATCCTCGCGGGTAGTCTCAAGCATTTTTTTGATGTTTTTGAATTGTTCCGCGCTGAGGGCGCCTCGTATTGACTCATAATCAATAAGCCCGAACTCCTCGGGGTTGGTCTCCTCAGTCCCTTTTATATGAAACCGCACCCCGACCGTTTTAGCGGTGTTGAAAACGACCTGACTCGGATTTCTGTAGGTAACGATTATCTGGGAGTTAAAATTATTCTCTTTTTTTTCTTCATCATACAGTAAGTCAAATTGCTCAAGAAACAGCTTGTTTATATCGATATTAGCGTTATCGCTTAAGCCTATTGACACAAACTGCGAAAAAACGGATAGATTAAGCATCTCATCGCTCTGGATTTTATCCTTTTGAACATTAAGATAAACAACGCAAAACACCGAAGACACCGCAATCCATACGGCAAGCATTATCAGCGTAATACGCAGATACAGCTTATTTCTTTCCTTTTTTAAATGTTTTTCCATTTATTAATCCTCAATTTTGTAACCGCGGCGTATCACGGTTTTAATGAGCTTTCCGTTTGATTGAAGCGCCTTTCTGAGATTTCTTATATGGGTATCGAGTACGCGCTCGTCTACCCCGCTGTTATATCCCCAAACGATATCAAGCAGCTTTTCGCGGCTTATTATCCTGCCCTTGTTTTCAATCAGCACTTTCAGAATTCCGTACTCGCGGGCAGTCAGCTTTATTTCCTCGTTTTCGCTTATTACCATTCCGTTATTCGGATTAAGCGACAGACTTCCCGCCGAGAAAACCTTAGAGCGGACAAGTCCCTTAGAGCGCTTTATAAGCGCGTTCACCTTTTCGTAGAGTACAGGCAGCGGAAAAGGCTTTACCACATAATCGTCACAGCCCAGCGCGTAACCGTTCAGCATATCGCTTTCGTCGGTACGGGCGGTAATAAACATAATCGGAACGTCGCTCTCACGGCGGATCTCACGGCAGATTTCAAAGCCGTCTACCTCGGGAAGCATAACGTCCAGCAGCAGACAATCGTAATTATTCTCGTACGCTTTTTCAAGCCCTTCCTGACCGTTTTCGGCGGTTTCAACCATAAAAACGTTTTTCTCTTTCTTAGTAAAATAATTTACAATTAATTCCTGAATATTTTTATCATCCTCAACCAACAGAATATGATACATAATCTCACGCCTTAACTTTATTTTAGCTTATTAATCTAAAGCCTGTCTAAAGCTATTATAAATAATATTCACGCGCATAGCAATATCTTAAACTGAATTTTTAAACTTTTTAAATATAATCGGCAGTTCCGAACGCTAATAAATCCGAAACTGCCGTTTAAATGAGATTATCTAACGATTATTCTGCTCTTTTCCTGCGGGTAACAAACATTGCCCCGCCCGCGGCAATCATAACTGCGCCGAGGATAAAGAAAATCGTATCTTCCTCGCCGTCGGGACCTGAGCCTGAGCTGTTATTCGACGCGCCCGCACTTGAGCCTGACGATGAATACGAGGAGCTGCTTCCGCTAGAAGCCGAGCCTTCCGAAGAAACGTGACCGCCGTTAGCGGCAATCTCTTTAGCCTCATTCTTAGCTTTATTCTCGTCTATTTTCGCTTCGTTCTTCTTAGCGGGATAAGCCTTTGCAAAAGCCTCTTCAAGCAGCTTTTTCATTTCCTTCTCATCCTGACCTGTTTTTTTGTTGATGATATAGGCGAAGATATCCTGAATCTGCTCGGCGGTAGAAATACCGAAGCTCTTATACGCCTTTACAAGCGCGTCAACGGGCTTAACGTATTTACTGTTATAGTAATTCGGGAGCCAGTCGCCGATAACCTCAGTGCCCTTTTCGTTAGGACAGAGCTTTGAGCCTACGATATTGCCGATAGAAGTAAAAGCGAGATGGGGTCCGTAGGTTGAGCTGTTCTTTGTCCATACAGCCTCATCAGCTTTTTTCTCGGAATCCTTAGGGTTCTCAATTTTCTTTCCAGTACGCTTTAATGTATCTCCTACGCAGGCTTTTGAGAAAGTCGCGTCGTAGGTCTGCTGACCGATATTTGTAGAGAAAATAACGCAGTAATCGTCGGAAGAATTCATCGGGATATCAGAAACATCATAGGACCAGTTCTGTCCCGAGCCTGTACATTTTTCTTTTTTAGCCTGCCAGCTGTAAACAGGGTCGCCGCCTCTTTTCCAGATATGGCAGTAAACCGTCGTAAAGCCTTTCCAGTCTCCCGAGTTAAAGTTTATCATATTTCCCGAGCCTGTAACGGAGGAGGAAGTATCCGCGCCCGACGAAATATTGCTGTCGGCTCCGACATTCGCCTCGTCAACTTCCGCTGCAGACGCCATAACCGCGCCGAGCGAGAATAATACTATCATCGCTGTAACAACAGCTAAAACTTTTTTCATCATAATAATCACCATAGCCTTTCCTTAAGTTTTTCTGAATTATAGCACCCTAATCTGAAGTTTATCTTAAGAAAAAACACTTTTTTAAAAAATCGGTCGTACAGAAAAGACTACAGCCTTTCTGCACGACCGAACAATTAATAATTTAATATCAATCTATAACATATTCCCTGAGTTTTCGATACATTTCCTCGTCCGCGACTGCCTCGATTTCAATTCCCTCGGCGGTATAGTTCTCGCTTATAAGAGTAGCTTTCTCTCTAATCTCATTCGACATCCCCGCCATAGAGAACGGAAGCAGGATTTTTACGCGCTTGACCCTTACGGGCAGGTTTGCCTCGACAGCGTTTAACAGCGCGTCGATTCCCTTCCCCTCTTTTGCGCTTATATAAACAT
>CAJOHT010000024.1:0-11151 GCA_905234305.1 uncultured Ruminococcus sp.
AAGACTGACGATATTCTGACTGTTCGGGGATATGGAAAATTTGTTATTAAAGAACAGATTGGAACTACTAAGAAAAACAGATTGAAAATTTTAATTGACCATTATAGATAGGAGAGTGCAATTATGTTAACAATTGATGAGATTAGAGACATTTCATTCAGAAGGGGCAGAGGCTATAGAGGCGAAGATGTTGACGCATTTATCGACGAGGTTATAGTTTCTTTTGAACAGATGAAAAAAGAGAAATCCGATTTAATCAGGAAAATGGATATTCTCGCTACAAGAGTTGAGCAGTACAGAGCTGATGAAGAAACAGTAAGAAACGCTTTGCTTTCATCACAGCGAGTAGCTGACGCTTCAATTAAAGAGGCTCAGGCTAAAGCTGCGCAGATAATTTCCGATGCTGAGGCTAAGGCTCAGGCTACTCTCAAAGAGTCAAACGCCGTTTCCGCTAAGCAGAAGGAAGTATATTTGAAATTGAAGAGCGATTCAGCTGAGCTTCGTAAGGAGCTTGAGGAGCTTTACAATAAGCATTTAAAAACTATTACAGACCTTCCTACTGATGCGGTTGTTTTAAGAAAGCAGGAAGAGCTTGATAAAAAATATCCTACAGAAGCTGTTGAGGAGCAGGAGAATATTGTTCCCGAAGAAGAAACCGAAACAGTTGACGTAAGCAACGCTTTTGAAACAGGCTTTGAAAGCGGTCCTTCTTCCGATACAGAAGAAGTAGAATTTGTTAACAAAGTTAACGACAAATATGACGATTTAAAGTTCAGCGATAATTTTGACGTTGATTCTGAATAATATTAATTTGGAGAGTAGATAAAATGTCTCAGGATTATAACAAGACATTAAATCTTCCGAAAACTGAATTTCCGATGCGTGCAGGCTTACCTAAGAGTGAGCCTGTTACCTTAAAGAAATGGGAAGATAATAATGTTTACGAAAAACTAATGGAGCATAACGAGGGAAAGCCTCTTTATGTTTTACATGACGGCCCCCCGTACGCTAACGGTGATATTCATTTAGGTCACGCGCTTAATAAAATTCTTAAGGATTTTATCGTTCGTCATAAAAATATGGCGGGTTATAAATCTCCGTACGTTCCAGGATGGGATACGCACGGACTTCCTACCGAACTTAAAGCCAGACAAAAGGCTGGAATCGGAAGTTCCGCTGATATTTCAGTACTTGAGCTTAGAAAAATGTGCGAGGAATTTGTAAGCGGCTATATTAATGACCAGAGAGATCAATTCAAGCGTCTCGGTGCAATCGGTGAGTGGGATAACCCGTATATTACCTTAAAGCATGAATTCGAGGCGGAACAGATTAAAGTTTTTGCAAAAATGGCCTCAAAAGGCTATATATACAAAGGTTTAAAGCCTGTATATTGGTGTCCTGAATGTAAAACAGCGCTTGCTGAGGCTGAAATAGAGTATGCTGAGGATCCTTGTCATTCCATCTACGTTAAATTTAAGGTATGTGACGATTTAGGTAAATTTGAAGCAATGGGCATCGACCCTTCTAAGGTTAGTTTTGTTATATGGACCACAACTACCTGGACGCTTCCCGCTAATGTAGCTATCTGCGTCGGACCCAGATTTGAGTATTCAATCGTTAAACATAATGATGAGTATTATATCTTAGCGACCGAACTTATCAAGGATACGATGGAAGCGGCTGAAATATCCGATTATGAGGTTGTAGGTACAATAAAGGGCAGTGAGCTTGAGTATATGAAGACAGCACATCCCTTTATTGACAGAGAATCTCTTGTTATTGTCGGTGAACACGTTACTCTTGAAAGCGGTACAGGCTGTGTTCATACCGCTCCGGGACATGGTGTCGACGACTATAACGTATGCCGAAATTATCCTGAGATACCTGTTATTTGTCCTGTTAATGCCGACGGTGTTCTTACGGACGAAGCTGGTTAGTTCGCTGGATTAACTACGGATGAAGCTAATAAGAAGATTGCGATTTATCTTGACGAGACAGGAGCGTTATTCTCTCTTAAAAAAATCATCCACCAGTATCCGCACTGCTGGAGATGTAAATCTCCGATTCTTTTCAGAGCCACAGACCAGTGGTTCTGTTCGGTTGATGATTTTAAGGACGCGGCTGTGGACGCTATCAATACTGTCGAGTGGATTCCCGCATGGGGTAAAGAAAGAATTACCTCGATGGTTAAGGATCGTAAAGACTGGTGTATTTCCCGACAGAGAAAATGGGGTGTACCTATCCCGATTTTCTATTGTGCGGATTGTAATAAGCCTTATGTTAACGAAGAGGCTATGCTCGCTGTTGCAGACTTATTCGCTGAGGAAGGTTCAAACGCTTGGTTTGAGAAAGATGCTTCTGAAATCCTTCCCGAAGGTATAAAATGTCCCGAATGCGGCTGTGATAAGTTCGAAAAAGAAAAAGACATTATGGATGTTTGGTTTGACAGCGGTTCTTCACATACAGCTGTTGTTAAACGCCGCGGTTATTTGAAATTCCCTGCTGATTTATATCTGGAGGGTAATGACCAGTACAGAGGCTGGTTCCAGTCATCATTATTAACATCCGTTGCTACAGAAGGAGTTGCGCCTTATAAGACTGTCCTTACTCACGGTATGATTCTTGATATGGAACGCCGTAAAATGAGTAAATCTCTTGGTAACGGTATCAGTCCTCAGGAGGTTATCGAACAGTACGGAGCCGATGTTTTAAGATTATGGGTCGCTTCCTGCGATTACCAGACTGATGTTAATATTTCGCGCGAAATTCTAAAACAGACTTCCGAATCATACAGAAAAATCAGAAATACCGCTAGATATATCCTCGGAAATATAAGCGATTTTGACCCTGATAAAGATATGGTTGCCGTTAATGATATACTTCCTATTGATAAATGGGCAATTAAAACTCTTAACGCGCTTATCGAAAAGGTTAATAACGCGTACGATAAATTTGAATTCCATCAGGTATATCACAGTGTTCATAATTTCTGTGTTGTAGATATGTCGAACTTCTATCTTGACGTTCTTAAGGACAGACTTTATACCGAAAAACCCGACAGTGTTGAGAGAAGATCTGCTCAGAGTGCTATTTATCTGATTTTAGACGCGATGACAAGAATGCTGACTCCTATTTTAGCGTATACTTCCGACGAAATCTGGAGTTTTATGCCTCATAAATCGAGCGATAATACGGAAAATGTATTATTTAACGATATGCCTGAGGCTATCGATATTGACGTTGATGATAGCTTTATGGCTGATTGGAGCAAAATTTCTGATTTAAGGGACAACGTTAAAAAAGAAATAGAGGTTCTTGTTAAGGATAAAACTATCAAGGGTTCGCTTGAAGCGAAAGTAACACTGACCGCTTCGGGAGAGTATCTTGAATTCCTTAATAAAGTAGCCGATGAAATCAAACCCGCTCTTATAGTTTCTGATGTTGAAATTAAAGAGGGAACAGGTGAGTTAGAGATTTTAGTGATGTTGGAGTATCAGTAAATCTGTAGGTAAAAACAATACTCACCCGACGCTTTGTGAAAAATGTTGTAAATTTTTTGAATAATTATTGAGTCGGTGTAGTTATCTGCACCGACTTTTTTATGGAGAAGAATATGCCTTTTATTGTTTTAGGTTTATCCGCTATAGTTGTATTAATCGATTATATATTTAAAATTCTTGTAATTAATAATTTAAAACCTATTTCTACAGTAACAGTTATTCCAGGACTTTTTTCGCTTACTTATGTTGAAAATAAGGGCGCGGCTTTCGGAATGCTGTCTAACGCAAGATGGATTTTTATCGCCTTCACAATAGCTGTCGTAGTTTTTATTATTACCTTTATGTTTATTAAAAAGCCGAAAAGCAAGCTGCTTAACGCGGCGTTGGTACTTATAATCGGCGGCGGATTAGGTAATCTTATAGACAGGATTTTTTACGGCTATGTTGTTGATTATTTAAGTATCAGCTTTTTTCCGCCTGTATGTAATTTCGCTGATTACTGCGTTACGATAGGCGCGGCTATACTTGTTATTTATCTTCTCTTTTTCTCGGATTATCTGAAAAAAGATAAAGGATAAAAAATGGAAAATCTTAGTTTTGTAATTGACAACGATAACTCAAAGGTAAGGATAGATAAATACCTTGCCGATAATATTGAGGATATGACTCGTTCCGCTTTAGCTTCCTTGATTGAAAACGGAAAAGTTACGGTTAACGGTAAAGCAATTCCCAAGAATTATAAACTGAGAGTTGATGATGTTATAGCGGTTGAAATACCTGACCCTGTTGAATATGAGGCTGAAGCTGAAGATATTCCGCTCGATATTATCTACGAGGATGATGATTTAATTGTAGTTAATAAGCCTAAGGGGATGGTTGTACATCCTGCGGCGGGTAATTACAGCGGTACTCTTGTTAACGCGCTTTTGTTTCATTGTAAGGATAACTTATCTGGGATTAATGGTGTTATGCGTCCCGGGATAGTTCATAGGATTGACAAAAACACCAGTGGACTTTTAATTGTCGCAAAAAACGACAAATCTCATAAACATCTTGCCGAACAAATAAAAGAGCATAGCTTTACCCGCGAGTATGAGGCGGTAGTTATCGGTAATATTAAGGACGACAGGGGAACAGTTAATGCCCCGATAGGTCGTCATCATACCGATAGAAAGAAAATGACCGTTACTGAGCGAAATTCAAAAAACGCTGTTACTCACTATGAGGTTATAGCCAGATACAAAGGATATACTCATATTAAATGTATCCTTGAAACAGGCAGAACACATCAAATTAGAGTTCATATGGCTTATATAGGACATCCTGTTTCAGGCGATGATGTATACGGAAGCAAAAAAGAAAAAGTTAATTTTTCGGGACAATGTCTGCATGCCCGTAAAATTGGTTTTATCCATCCCGCAAGCGGTGAATATATGGAATTTTCTTCAGAATTACCCGAATATTTTAATGAATTTTTAAATAAATTAAAAAACTTAAGTAAATAATAATTCTTTTTTAAAAAAACGCTTGCATTTGTTTAATGATTATGCTATTATATTATGGCATTTGGATACCGTTACTTTGTAATGGGGTTCAATAAACGGCGAAAGCCGCAATTTGAAGCGGATGGTCCTCTGCGATTTATCGTATGAACGTCTGAAATCTATAGGAGGTTCAATATGGACGCATTAAAAACAATTGCTGCCGATTCAATGAAGGCAGAAGCTCCCGTTTTCGGAATTGGTGATACCGTAAAGGTTTCAGTAAATATCCGCGAGGGACAGAGAGAAAGAATCCAGATGTTCGAAGGCACTGTTATCGCCAAGAGAGGTTCAGGAGTAGCCGAGACATTTACTGTACGACGTGTAGCTTACGGCGTTGGTGTAGAGAGAGTATTCCCTTTACATTCTCCCAACGTAAGAAAAGTTGAGATCGTTCGCCGCGGTAAGGTCAGAAGAGCTAAGCTCTATTATCTCCGTGACCGTGTTGGTAAAGCTGCAAAAGTTAAAGAACAGGTCTAATAGTAAGCAAGGGGACTGTTCAAGTCCCTTTTTACTTTATTTGTTATGTTAAAAAGGGTGATTATATGAGCGAAAGAGTCGCTGAAAAGAAAAAAAGAAATATAGAACCCAGAACTATTCATCTTAAGAATTCGCAGGGAACAGCAGGTATTTACGAGTGGGTACATTCCCTTGTTTTTGCGGTTGCCGTAGTTGTAATATTATTGACTTTTTTCGTAAGACTTGTTGATGTAAGCGGTACATCTATGAAGCAAACCTTACAGAGTAAGGATAAGGTTATTGTTACAAATTTCTTCTACACTCCTAAGCAGGGCGATATAGTTGTAATAAGCCACGGCGCTGAGTATTCCGAGCCTATTATAAAACGAGTAATCGCTACAGAAGGACAGACCTTATCAATAGATTTCGAGAAAGAAAAAATTACCGTGGACGGAGTAGAGCTTAAGGAGGATTATATCCAAGGTCATACTCACGAGGAGGACGGTGAAATTCCTAAGGTTATACCCAAGGGAAAGGTTTTTGTTCTCGGAGATAACCGCGGTGTTTCTATGGATAGCCGTTCAAAGGCGATTGGACTTATTGATGTACATGATATTATCGGAAAAGCTCAGTTCGTTGTATTTCCGTTTAATAATGCAAAATATCTTGCAAATCCCGAATATTGATTATAAAGTAATTAACTCACATCTGTAAACGGGTGTGAGTTTTTATACTTGTACAGGGAAGTGATTTTATGAGTGAAATTCAAAATATTCAGTGGTTTCCTGGTCATATGACTAAAGCCAAAAGAAAAATCCAAGCGGGACTTAAACTAATTGACGTTGTAGTTGAGATTATAGACGCTAGAATTCCCGTAAGCAGCAGTAATCCTGACCTTGCGCAGATTATTGAAAATAAGCCTAAACTGGTGCTTTTTAATAAATGCGATAAAGCTGATAAAAACGCTACTCAAAAATGGGTGAATTATTATCAGAAAAATGGGATAAAAGCACTTCCTGTAGATTGCAAAAGCGGCAGAGGACTTAACAAATTCATTCCCGCGTTAAGAGAAATGCTTTCGGATAAATTCGAGGCCCAAAAAGCGAAGGGCATAAAGAATCCTATTCTCAGGGTTATGATCGTAGGAATCCCGAACGTCGGCAAATCCTCTTTTATTAACAGGATTTCTAAACAAACTCGTGCTAAAGTCGAGGATAGACCAGGAGTTACAAGAGGCAATCAATGGTATACTATTTCCAACGATTTGGAAATGCTTGATACGCCTGGGGTGTTATGGCCTAAATTTGATGACGAAAAAGTAGGATTGCATCTTGCGTTTACTGGCGCGGTTAAAGACAGAGTTCTTGATATTGAACTTCTTGCTATGGATTTTCTTGAGGCTATGCAAAAAAACGCTACGCCTGAGTTTTTAGCTCGTTTTAAACTTAAAGAAGATGATATAAAAAACCTTAGCTCTTATGAACTTCTGGAATTAATCGGTAAAAAGCGCGGTATGCTTATTTCAGGCGGAGAAATTGATACTGAAAGAGCCGCTAATCTTATTTTTGACGAATATAGAGACGGTAAATTCGGGAATATAACACTCGAGTTGCCTCCCGAGAAAAATGGTGATTGATATGGAAAACCTTGACTGGCTTTATTACGAGAATATTGCGAGAAATAAAGGATTTATAAATATATGCGGTGTTGACGAAGCGGGGAGAGGTCCTTTAGCGGGACCTGTATGTGCTGCCGCAGTAATTCTTAAACCTGGTCAAATAATTGAAGGCGTAAATGATTCCAAAAAACTTTCTGAAAAGAAAAGGGAAGCGCTGTTTGAAATTATAAAAAACGAAGCGCTGGATTATTCTATAGCTTATTCTAGTGTTGAGGAAATAGAAGATATCAATATACTAAACGCGGCTATGCTCGCTATGAAACGTGCTATAGAGGGATTGAAGGTTAAGCCTGATTACGCGTTGATTGACGGAAATCGTTTACCGCCGATTGATATTAAAAGCGAGTATGTTATAAAAGGCGACGCTAAATCAATGTCTATAGCCTCTGCGTCGATTCTTGCAAAAGTCAGCCGTGACAGATTATGCCGTGAATACGCTGAGAAATATCCCGAATACGGCTTTGAAAAGCATAAAGGTTATGGTACAAAACTTCATACCGAAGCAATAAAAAAATACGGTCCGTGTGAAATACACCGTATGAGTTTTTTAAAAAAGATTCTTAATAATGACTGATAATAAAAAAATTGGTATTAAAGGCGAGAAATTTACTGTTAAATTTCTAAAAAGGAATAAATATAGAATTATACTAAGGAATTATTCTGATTATAACGGCGAAATTGATATAATAGCCTATAATAGGAAGTATATCGTTTTTGTCGAGGTTAAAACACGTTCTGAGGAGTCGTTATTATCGCCGCGTTTTTCCGTTGATTCAAAAAAACAGCAAAGAATAATGAATTGCGCTAATCATTTTATGAAGAAGTATAAAACAGATTTGCAGCCTCGTTTTGATATAGCAGAGGTTCTTTATAACAATGACGGTAAAATGAAAATCGAGTATCTTGAGAACGCTTTTCCAAAATAATATATTTTGACAAATTATTTGTTTTAAGCTATAATATAAGTCTATATTATATTGTTTTTTTATTCGTCTGAAAGGGTGATTTTATGTTGTATAACAGTACAGAAAATAAGCAGGAGGTTGTTTCTGCGTCTCAAGCTATAGCTCAGGGTATTTCAAAGGACGGCGGCTTGTTTGTCCCTCAGGAATTCCCTAGATATTCTGCTGATACATTTAAAGAATTATTAAGTTTAGATTATAAGGGTGTAGCTAAAAAAGTATTTTCGGATTTTTTAACTGACTTCAGCGATTCTGAAATCAATGAATGTGTTGAAAAGGCATATACGTCCGAAAAATTCGGCAGCGATAATCCCGCTCCTATTTCATATAAAAAGTATAATGGCAACGGCGTTAATATTCTTGAGTTGTGGCATGGTCCAACCTGCGCGTTTAAGGATATGGCGTTACAGATTTTACCTCATCTGCTCACGAAATCCTTAAAGAAAACAAATGACGGTAAGGACGCCGTTATTCTTGTAGCGACTTCGGGAGATACAGGAAAGGCTGCTTTAGAAGGCTTTAAGGATGTTGAACATACTAAAATAATTGTCTTTTATCCTATGGACGGCGTAAGCCCTATGCAAAAACATCAGATGAATACTCAGGAAGGTTCCAATGTTAGAGTGTGCGCGATTGAAGGTAATTTTGATGACGCGCAAACAGGTGTCAAAAAGATATTCACGACCCCTGAAATTTCCGCTAAACTTAACGATAACAATATGATGTTCAGCTCGGCGAATTCTATAAACTGGGGTAGACTTTTACCGCAGATAGTTTACTATATTTTTGCGTATTGCGAGCTTGTTAATGACGGAAAAATTAATCTTGGTGATAAAATCAATGTTGTTGTTCCTACAGGTAACTTTGGTAATATTCTTGCTTCATATTACGCTTATTGTATGGGACTTCCTGTTAATAAATTTATCTGCGCTTCTAACTCAAATAATGTTCTTACGGATTTTATAAACACAGGTGTTTATGATAAAAACCGCAAATTCTATACTACTATTTCCCCGTCTATGGATATTCTTGTATCCTCAAATCTTGAAAGACTTTTATATAAGCTCTCAGGCGATGATGATAAGGTGACTAAAAGCTGGATGGACGCTCTAAAATCCGAAGGTAAGTATGCTGTCTCCGACGAAGTAAAAGAGAAAATAAAATCCGAATTCTACGGCGGTTTTTGTGATGATGATAAAACAAAAGCAACAATCGCTAATATGTTTAAGGAAGAGAACTATCTTTGCGATACTCATACTGCCGTAGCAATAGCGGTTTATGATGATTATGTTAAAGAAACAGGGGATAAGACACCTTCTGTATTAGCTTCTACTGCAAGCCCTTACAAGTTCTCTAAATCGGTATTGACCGCTGTAAATGACGGTAATGAGCCTGAAATGAGCGAGTTTGATATGGTAGATAAACTTAACGAGTTAACTGACGTTGATATTCCGAAACCGCTTTCAAGCCTAAAAGATAAAAAATCACGTTTTTCCGATGTCGTTAAAGTTGACGAAATGCCTCAATTCGTTTTGAATTCGCTCGGAGTAGAATAAATGTCGCTTTACGCTATCGCAGATCTTCATTTATCCCTTGGTACAGATAAGCCTATGGATATCTTCAGCGGTTGGGATAATTATATCGAAAGGCTCAGTGAAAATTGGAAAAAACTCGTTAATGACAACGATACAGTAGTTATTGCGGGGGATATTTCCTGGGCAATGAAGCTGTCCGAATGCACCGAGGATTTTAAGTTTATTAACTCTTTACCTGGTAAGAAAATATTTCTTAAGGGTAATCATGATTACTGGTGGGAAACCGTTAGTAAAATAAACGCTTTTTTAGAAGAAAATCACTTTGACACAATTAGTATTCTTTTTAACAACAGCTTTGAAATCGAGGATTACGTTATATGCGGAACTCGCGGCTGGGGTATTGAATGTGAAAAAGACGAGGATATTAAAATCCTGAAACGTGAATGCGGACGTTTAAGACTTTCCTTAGAGGACGCTAAAAATAGCAATAAAGAACCGATTGTGTTTTTACATTATCCTCCTGTTTTCGGGAATAATGTTTGCTCAGAGATAATAGATATTCTAAAAGAATATAATATAAAAAAATGCTATTACGGTCATATTCACGGAAGCAATATGATAAAAGCATCCTTGATCGGCGAGTATGAGGGCATTTATTTTAAACTGATTTCATGTGATGCTGTGTCATTTACGCCCGTTTTGGTGAGATAAGCAAATTATATTAAATATATATTGCTAAAAGATATTAAAAATGGTATAATAAACTGATATTTAAATTATGGAGGAATCAAAATGAGTTTAATTAAATCTACAAAACTTGACGAAGCTAATAAATATGAATTAGAGGTTAAGGTTGAAAAGGAAACATTTTTAGCCGCAACTAATGTCGCTTATAAAAAACAGGTGAAGAATATCAGCATTCCCGGATTCAGAAAGGGTAAAGCACCTAAACATATAATCGAGAGAATGTACGGTAAGGGTGTATTCTATGATGATGCTATCGAAGCTACATATCCTTCCGCATTAGCTGACGCTACTGTTGAAGCTGAGCTTAAAGCTATCAGCGTAGATGACCTTTCTATCGGCGAAGTAAGTGAAGAAGGATACAACTTTACAGCTAAGATTACTGTAGCTCCTGAGCTTACCGTTGACGGATATAAGGGAATCGAGGTTGAAAAACTTTCTACAGAAGTAACGGATGAGCTTGTTGAAGAGGAATTACAGGCTGTACGTGAGAGAAACGGACGTATGGTGACGGTTGAGGACAGAGCTGCCGAGAACGGAGATACTGCTGTAATTGATTTCGAGGGTTTTGTTAACGGAGAAGCCTTTGAGGGCGGCAAGAGTGAGAATTATAACCTCAGACTCGGCGACGGAAACTTTATTCCAGGCTTTGAGGACGCTATTGTAGGCCACAAAACTGGCGAGGAGTTTACTATTGACGTTACTTTCCCTGAGGATTATAACGCAGAAAAT
>CAJOHT010000024.1:11162-21676 GCA_905234305.1 uncultured Ruminococcus sp.
GCGGGTAAGGACGCTCAGTTTAAAATTAAGCTCCATGAGATCAAAACTAAGGAACTTCCTGAGGTTGACGACGAATTCGTAAAAGATGTATCTGAAAAGGATACTCTCGAAGAGTATAAAGAAGAGCTGAAGGAAAAGGTATCTAAGCGTCTTGAAGAACAGGCTGATAAAGATTTCGACAATAAACTCACCGAGGCTTTAGAGAAACTCGCTGTTGAGGAAATTCCCGAGGCTATGTATGATAATGAAGTTCGCGATATGCTTAACGAGTTTGATATGAGATTACGCTCGCAGGGTATGGATCTTCAGACATATATGAAATATACTGGTATGGATCAGGGAGCTATTGAGGCTACTTATAAACCTCAGGCTGAAAAGCGCGTTAAGATTAGATTAGTTCTCGAGGCTATCGGTCGTCAGGAAAAGATTGAGGTTTCTGATGAAGATGTAGAGAAAGAGTACGAAAAGCTCGCTGACGCTTATAAAGCAACGGTAGATGAGGTTAAGAATTATATCTCTAATGACGCGTTATCGCAGGATATTAAAGTTGAAAAAGCTATGCAGCTTGTAAGAGATAACGCTGTAGTTAAATAATTTTTGAATATTTAGTTTTTTACAGTCAATTATATACACGAAAGGAAGATTTATATGGCATTAATCCCTTATGTTGTTGAACAAACGAACCGCGGTGAACGTTCATATGATATATATTCTCGTCTTTTAAATGACAGAATCGTTATGCTTACCGAGGATGTAAACAGCGCGAGCGCCAGCGTTATTGTTGCTCAGCTTTTATATCTTGAAGCTCAGGATCCGACTAAGGATATCAGCCTTTATATAAACAGCCCGGGCGGCTCTGTAACAGACGGCTTCGCTATTTATGATACAATGAATTATATTAAATGCGACGTAAGTACGATTTGTATGGGTATGGCAGCCAGTATGGGAGCATTTCTCCTTGCTGCAGGCGCTAAGGGTAAAAGATACGCGCTTCCCAATTCTGATATTATGATTCATCAGCCCTCGGGCGGCGCAAAAGGTCAAGCTACCGATATGGAAATCCATACAAGACATATTCTTGATATGAAGAAAAGACTTAATGAAATATTAGCCGCTAACACAGGCCAGCCGATTGATGTTATCGCCCAGGATACTAACCGCGATAACTTTATGACGGCTCAGCAGGCTCTTGAGTACGGTTTAATTGATAAGGTGTTTGAGAAGAGATAATCATTTTGAGTGAGGAAATCACATGGCTAATGTTGAGGACAATATTTATTGCTCGTTTTGCGGTAAACCGCAGGAGTATGTCGGAAGATTAATTAAGGGGAACGGTTCGTATATCTGCGATCAGTGTGTTGATTTATGCGTTAACATTCTTGAGGATTACGACATTGATTTCAGCCCGTCCGAAGAGAAAAAAGTTGACAACAGTATAGAAATGCCCCAACTCTTAAAGCCTGTTGAGATTAAAGCTGTGCTTGACGAGTATGTAATAGGGCAGGACAGCGCGAAAAAAGCCTTAAGCGTTGCGGTTTATAATCATTATAAGCGTGTGTTCAATAATGATAATGATGTTGAATTCGCTAAAAGCAACGTATTGCTTTTGGGACCGACGGGTGTTGGTAAGACCTTACTTGCCCAGACTCTCGCTAAAGCGCTTGATGTTCCTTTCGCTATAGCTGACGCTACTACATTGACAGAGGCGGGTTATGTCGGCGAAGATGTTGAGAATATTCTTTTAAAGCTGATTCAGGCTGCCGATTTTGACATTGAGAAAGCAGAACGCGGTATTATCTATATTGATGAAATTGATAAGATTTCCAGGAAATCAGAAAACCCCTCGATAACGCGTGATGTAAGCGGTGAGGGCGTTCAGCAGGCTTTGTTAAAGATTCTTGAAGGAACAGTATCTAACGTTCCTCCTTCAGGCGGCAGGAAACATCCTCAGCAGGAATTTTTACAGATTAATACTAAGGACATTCTGTTTATTTGCGGCGGAGCGTTTGACGGACTTGAAAAGATTGTCGAAAAACGCAAGGGCGCGTCTTTAGTTGGATTTGGAGCTAACGTTCAGGAAAAAGCCGTTTTAGACGAAACAGGCTGGATGAAGGACGTTGTAGCTCATGACCTTGTTAAATACGGTATAATTCCCGAGCTAGTAGGACGTATCCCTGTGATTACCGCGTTAAACGGACTTGATACCGATGCTTTGGTAAGAATTCTTTCTGAGCCTAAAAACTCACTTGTTAAACAGTACCAAAGGCTGTTCGCGTTTGACGGAGTAGAGCTTGAGATTACCGATGACGCGCTCAGGGCTGTTGCGGAACTTGCTAGGGAGCAAAAAACCGGCGCAAGAGGTTTACGCGGTATTATGGAGAGTATTTTAAACGAGCTTATGTTTGAAACACCTTCCGATGAAACAATCTCAAAAATCCTTATTAACGCGGATGTTGTAAATAAAAAATCCGAACCGATTATAGAACGTTCCTCGAAGAAAAAATCGATTAAGGGTAATTTTAACAGTCCGAAGATTATTGACGCCGAGGAAGTGTCGTAATAAAAATCTATTCGCTGTATTGTAATTTCTACAAAATTACACTACAGCTTTTGGATTTTAAGGAGAATTTATGAAAACTGATAACGCTATTTATAATCTGCCTGTTTTACCGTTAAGAGGGCTTGTAGTTTTTCCGAAAACTATGCTTCATTTTGACGTCGGCAGAAAACAATCACAAAATGCTATTAATGTAGCCATGAAGAATGATCAGCTTATTTTTTTGGTTTCACAGAAAAATCCTTCTGTAAAAGAACCCAATGAAGCTGAATTGTTCTCCACAGGGGTTATTGCGCGCATTATTCAGGTTCTTAAACAGCCTGATGACGTTACAAGAGTAATCGTGGAGGGCGTTAACCGCGCGACAATTAGTGAGTTTATAACTAATCCTAAATGTATGTTCGCTCATGTTGTTTCGATTGATGAGAACGATGATAAGCAAACTGCCTTAGAGATTGCTTTAATTAGACAGGTAAAAGCTGCTTTTGAAAAGTATTCAAGGCTTATTCCAAAATTGTCCTCCGATGTTCTTTTCAGGATAGCTATGACCGATAAAGGCGGAGAATTAGCTGATTTTATAGCTGGAAATATTCTACCTGATTATAACGACAAGCAGCTTGTTCTGGAAACTGTTGACGTTTGTGACCGTCTTGAAACATTGCTGGATATTCTTACTCAGGAACTCTTTATTCTTAAAATAGAGGAACAAATAGGGGAGAAAGCACGGGAAAGAATCGATAAAAGCCAGCGTGATTATTTTTTAAGAGAACAGAAAAGCATTATAGAGGAAGAACTTGGAGAAACCGATTCTCCCTCAAGCGAACGTGACGAATATGAAAAACGTATTCTTGAGCTTCATCTCCCTGAGGAATCCGAAAAGGCTTTACTTAAAGAGTGCGCAAAACTGTCAAAAATGCCTTCGGGAAGCCACGATGTTCCTGTTATCTGTACGTATTTGGATACCGTACTCGATTTGCCGTGGAATAATGCTACTAAAGATAATATTAATCTTAAGAGTATTGAGCGTAAACTTAACAAAAATCATTACGGACTACAAAAGGTTAAAGAAAGAATTATTGAACAATTCGCAGTCAGAAAACTTAATCCCGAAATTAAGGGACAGATTATTTGCTTAGTCGGACCTCCTGGAGTCGGAAAAACTTCCATAGCCCAGTCATTATCGGAAGCTATCGGAAGAAAATCCGCCAGAATAGCGCTCGGCGGAGTCAGGGATGAGGCTGAAATACGCGGTCATCGTAAGACCTATATCGGCGCAATGCCTGGCAGAATTATCAACGCCATAAAGACCGCGGGTACAAATAACCCCATAATCATTCTTGATGAAGTTGATAAACTCGGCGCTGATTATAAGGGGGATCCTACCTCTGCTTTACTTGAGGTACTCGACGCCGAACAAAACAATAAATTCGTAGATCATTATATTGAGATTCCGTTTGATTTATCTAAGGTGATTTTTATTACTACGGCTAATGACGCTTCTCAGATTCCCGCACCTTTATATGACAGAATGGAGATTATTAATCTCGACAGTTATACTCGCGAGGAAAAGTTTAATATAGCCAAAAAGCATCTTATCCCTAAGCAAATCAAAGAAAGCGGACTTGATTCTGATACCGTAAAATTTGCAACTAAAGGCATTTACTCAATTATTGATTTTTATACCCGTGAAGCGGGAGTCCGAAGACTTGAGCAGGAGATAGCTAAGGCTATTCGTAAATTTGCCGTTAAATATGTTAACGGGGAAGAGGAAAAGATTAAATTTTCCGAGAAGAATATCGGAGATTATCTTGGAGTAAAGAAGTATACCGATGATGAGCTTTCAGAAAAAGATGAAATCGGTCTTGTTAACGGACTTGCATGGACTTCAGCGGGTGGAACACTGCTTCCGATTGAGGTAGCTGTTATGCAGGGAGACGGAAAAATCATTCTCACTGGTTCCTTAGGTGATGTAATGCAGGAAAGCGCCAAAGCTGCAATAACCTGTATACGTTCCCACAGTGAGTTTCTCGGAATAGACTCCGATTTCTATAAAAACAGCGATATACATATCCATGCTCCAGAAGGAGCGGTTCCAAAGGATGGCCCTTCAGCAGGCATTACAATGACTACAGCTATATATTCCGCGCTTTCGGGGAGAGTTGTTAAGCGTGATATCGCTATGACGGGTGAGATTACTTTAAGAGGCAGAATCCTTCCGATAGGCGGTTTGAAAGAAAAAACAATGGCGGCTTATAAAGCAGGTATAAAGAAGGTTTACATTCCTAAAGCAAATGTTCCTAATCTAGAAGAGCTTGATGAAAGTGTAAAATCAGCTATTCAGTTTGTACCTTGCGAGCATTTTACCGAAGTTATTTCCGATGCTACGGTCGAGCCGATTATTGTTAAGGAGAATAAAAGTATTATACTGACCGATAATAATCCCAATACTTCAACTTCGGTTCGTCAGTAGGTGTAATATGGATTTTTTGAAAATTGATTTTGAAATCGCAGCGGGAACCTCGGAGCAGCTTCCTGTATCGGTTGAACCTGAAATAGTATTTTCGGGGCATTCCAATGTAGGAAAAAGCTCACTTATAAATAAACTGGTACAGCGTAAAAATCTGGCGAGAGTCAGTTCTCAACCCGGTAAAACGGCTACAATAAATTTTTATAAGGGAACAGATTTCAGGCTCGTTGATTTACCTGGTTACGGTTACGCTAAGGTTTCTAAAGCGGAAAAAGCAAGATGGGCTGAGTTAGTCGAAGGCTATCTTTCGCAGCAGAGAAATATTGCTTTAATAATTCAAATAATAGATATTCGTCATAAGCCTACTAAAGACGATTATAATATGCTTAAATTCCTTTACGAGAGCAACGCTCCGTTTGTAATTGTTCTGACTAAAAAGGACAAGCTCAAAAAAACAGCTTACGAAAAGCGTATTGATGAGGTCATGGATGAACTTGCGGATTTTGAAGGTACAGAGCTTATACCTTTTTCAGCAGTTAACGGAGAAGGCTTAGACGATATCAAAGAGGTAATTGAGGAATATACAAACAGTATGGAGGATTAAAACTATGGAAAAAAAGCCGTTTCTAACCTTAGATAAGGCTAAGGAAATAATAAATGAAATCCCTACTCCTTTTCATATATATGACGAAAAGGGTATAAGGGAAAACGCAAGAGCGCTTAATAAGGCGTTTAGCTGGAATAAAGGTTATAAAGAATACTTTGCCGTAAAAGCTACTCCTAATCCTTATCTTATGAAGATACTTGAAGAAGAGGGATGCGGTATGGACTGCTCTTCTTATACCGAGCTAATGCTCTGCGAGGCTTGCGGAATAAAAGGCTCTGATATTATGTTTAGTTCTAACGTTACTCCCGAGGAAGATATGTTAAAAGCCTACGAAATGGGAGCGTATATCAATCTTGATGATTATACTCATGTTGATTTTATCAAAAGAATTCTTCCTGAGATTCCTGATACGATTTGCTGCAGATATAATCCCGGCGGTGTATTTGAGCTGGGTGGAAGCGAAGACAAAGTACAGGTTATGGATACTCCTGGCGATTCAAAATACGGAATGACTGAGAAACAGATGGAAAAAGCATTTCTGGAGCTGAAAGAAGCTGGTGTAAAGAACTTCGGAATACATGCTTTTTTGGCTTCAAATACTGTTTCTAACGAATACTATCCCGCGCTGGCAGGAATCCTTTTTGAACTAGCTGTAAGATTAAAAAAGAAAACAGGAGTTCATATTAAGTTTATTAATCTCTCAGGCGGTGTTGGAGTTGACTATAAGCCCGAAGAACCTAAAAGCGATATAGCGTACATCGGCGAAGGCGTACGTAAGAAATATGAAAAAATCCTGATTCCCGAGGGGATGGGGGATATTGAGATTTATACGGAGCTTGGACGATATATGCTCGCTCCTTACGGCGCTCTTGTTGCTACCGCAATCCACGAAAAGCATATTTATAAGGATTATATCGGATTAGACGCCTGCGCGGCTAACCTTATGCGTCCTGCTATGTACGGTTCTTATCATCATGTTACAGTTCTCGGTAAAGAGAATGAAGCCTGCGACCATAAATATGATGTAACAGGCGGATTATGCGAAAATAACGATAAATTCGCTATCGACAGAATGCTGCCCAAAATAGATATGGGGGATATTGTTTATATCCACGACACAGGCGCTCACGGCTTTTCTATGGGATATAATTATAATGGTAAGCTCCGCTCAGCTGAGGTTCTTCTCAAAGAGGACGGCTCCTTTGAAATGATACGTAGAGCTGAAACTCCGAAAGATTATTTCGCGACATTTGATTTTTCAAAATTTAATCTATAAAAAATAACGGCTATCTAAATGATAGTCGTCATTTTTTATGTTCAGGTTTAATATTTCCCAGCGGATTACTGTCGGCAGCTTGTTTAAGTTGTTGATTAGAAAGATGGGTATAGATTTCGGTTGTACCTAGATTTTCATGACCAAGTATATCTTTAAGAACTCTTATATCCACATCTCCTGTCTGATACATAAGCGTTGCGGCAGTATGTCTTAATTTATGGCAGGAGTAGCCCTGCGCGTTAAGACCGATTTTCTCCAAGTATTTATATACCATAGCCTGAACGGTTTTAGGAGACATTCTGTTATGATTACGGCTGATAAACAATGCGTTTTTGTCCTTAACATCATCAACAGGGCGTACCTCTTTATAAGCGTTTATAGCGTCGATACATGCTTTATTAAGGTAAATAACTCTTTCTTTATTTCCTTTACCTAAAACACGCATTGTATTATCATTACGTATATCGCTGAAGTTTAACCCAACAAGCTCAGAAAGCCGCAGTCCGCAATTTAAGAACAAGGTAAGTATACAGTAATCCCTGTAGTAATTATCGCCTTCTACAGCGTTTAAAAGCTCAATAGACTGCTCAAGCGTAAGATATTTAGGAAGAGTTTTTTTCTTTTTTGGAGTTTCTAAATCCTTCAAAGGATTAGTATCGATAATATGTTCTTTTTCTAAATATTTATAAAACTGCCTAAGGGAAGAGGTCTTTCGCGCTCTTGAAGCCTCGCTGTTATTACGCTCGTTCTTTATATAATACATAAATTCGTAAGTTTCTCTCAAGGAAACAGAAGAGATAAGATTTAAATCTACATTATCAATTTTAATCTCATCAAATTCTATATCATTACTTACAAGTCCGCGGCTCATATTAATGTATCTGAAAAAAGTACGTAAATCAATATAATATTCATCAATTGTTTTTTTGCCGCGGCCTTTAATACCGTCCATATAAAGCAAAAATCTTTTTACTAAATCAGGAGCTTCATCCATAAAGTTAACAGCCATATAAATTCACCTCATTTATTTAATTATATCATATCGGGAAGGGGTAATAATTCCTATACAGAAAATTATACAAAATGAATATTTTGTATAATTCAGGGGAGTGCTTTTTTAAAGCCCTCACCCTGAACTACAAGAGCCGCAAGGGCTTACAAAATATCAGTTTTGTCTAGTTTGTGTCTAATAAAGCAGTTTCGCGCCTGCGTTCTTCCTTTCTTAAAATTTGTTATTAAAACCATACCACACTAAAGCGGCTGTTGTCAACCGCCTTTTTTGATTTTTTCAATGTTAACACCTCGTTTTTGTTCTAGCGTATCATTTACCGTCAAGGATATATAAACGCTAGCGCGTCCTTGACTGTAAATGATTTGATTAAAAATAAAAAACGAGGTGTAAACTATGAAGTATTATCCTTATAACGATTATATGAAAAATATTCTATGTACTTACAAAATCTCCTATAAAACGTATATGGATTACGTCCATTATGCGCTATCTAATAACTGTGCATATTTTGGTATGGAAATGCGCGGAGATTTTGAAGACCATTACCGCGATTTACTAAAAATTTTACCAGAAAATCGCTATATATAAAATCAAAAGGCTACGGCGTTATCTCGCTGTAGCCTTGATTTTTTCTAACAGCCTGTCGGCTGTTTTTTCGGCAACTAAGTCGGCAAAAGTTTCCCAAAATTTGCCGTCTAGCGGGAGCCCTCGACTGTTCGCCGAGGACTTCCCCGCTTTTTCGTCATCTTCTAATCGAACGTGTGTTCTAAAATCATTTACAGCGCTGGGAACCTCGTCCAAATAGTCCGCAAAGGCATAAAGCATAGTTGTGCTTATATCCTTGTGCTGTAAATCTCTTTTTACGACAGCTAACCCGCCATCTTTGAATTTTTCAACAGCATAAGTCTTTCTAGCGGAATGTGGCGCAAAATTCCCCTCTAATTCAAGAATTTTAGCGGCTTTTTTAACGTCTTTCCAAACAGCCTGACGCGTTCTGTGCTTATCTTCACTAAGCCGACCGCGAAAAATATAATTCTTACCCGATATTTCGCAGAGCCTTTTAGCTAAATCTATACTCAAGACCCGTTTAAAAGGCTTTTTAGTCTTGCTCGCTATTCCAACAAGCGTTCTTTTATTAAGTTGTCGAGGCGTAAGCCGTAAAACGTCATCAATCCTGAGTCCTGTTTCTAAACTAACGCGCAAAGCAAGCGCATTAGGGTACTGCATAACAGCATACATCTTGTTGTAAACGGTCGGATTTAAGTAAAAAGTTCTCATAACTCTATTATAGCACGCTATCGAAAATATTTTTCACTAAAAACGCGCCGCCGTCGCAGGTGAAGCCATAATCACCGACAAAATCACCAAAAGAAACGCGACGCTGTAATACCAGCGCCCGCCAACCTTTTTTTCGCCTTTAGTGATATATTTGCCGATATAATTCGCGACAGCTCCCCTATCGCCGTATACTTCAATCGCTGTTGTGAACCCAAGTTTCCAATCTTGAATATTATATACGTTTCTGCAATCTTCAACTTTAAAGCCTGACCGCTTCACGGTGTCAGCCTTAACAGGTCTACCGCCGTTAGGTCTGATATATGTACCGCTATGAGTCAAATTTAAAACGTCGTTAGTCAAAAAATGAAAATGAAAACCGCCGCGCTTGTGTAACTCAGGTACACCGACATATTTTAAACCGTTGCGGCGTACTCGGTTGTCGAGATAATTATTTAATTTTTTAATAATCGCGCTGTAATTGTTTCGGTCGACTTCATCAGGGTTAAGAGTAAGAGTAACAAAAAAATTCCACTCGTTACAGTTGATAAGGTCTAAAAGTCGATTTTTGGCGCGACGTTTCGACCTTGCAATATTATCAGCGGCGGTATTAATTATGATACGCTCACGTGGTTTAGTGTTATATAAAAGCTCAGTCATAGCCTCGTGATATGCCTCGGCTTCCTCGCGCTTATAATTGTGTCTAAGCTCTACACTGTCGGGATTGAATATATACCTGTTACAGCACATTTCCTCGACAAGTTTTAGCGAACCGTCGGGCTGTGGATAGAATTTCGACCGACAATTATATTTTGCTTGAAAATCAGATTGTATTATCCCGCTGGGGATAAATTCAATATGCTTTTTTAAATTTTTCATTATCCCTTGACGGAATAACGTCCTTAATATCAAGTAGTAATAGTTACAGAAACATTCATCTAGTTTAACGCCGTTTCTCAGTTTACATTCCTAAAAAAGTCAACTAGGAGTCAAACGTCATCATCCGGGGGTTCGCACTTACCCCCCTGCGCGGTTCGCGCAATAACCATTTTTGAAATAAACTCGCCAAGTGACACACACACATTAGTAAGCGGCTTATTCACCTCATAAAGTTGTGCGAACTGTGCGAATTTGTATAACTCCCGCTGGCAGTCATTAGCTAGCTTAATCATCTGCGTAAAAGCCACAGCTTTAATCTTGCTGTTTTCTTGCCTATCGCTCTCAACTTCCTCGGGACTTTTGTAATTAGAACGTTCCCGACGTGTAGCCTGACGGTAAAATGAACCGTCGCCATATCCAAACTTGCTCATAATCTCACCC
>CAJOHT010000025.1:0-1575 GCA_905234305.1 uncultured Ruminococcus sp.
CCGATGATTATCGGTCTTGTATCAGGTTGTTATTCATCGCTCTGTATCGCAGGTCCGCTTTGGGTTATGTGGAAAAAGAGAGATAAAAAAGCTGATAAAAAGAAATAATGTGTTTTAGGGACTGGCTTAATGTCAGTCCCTTTTTCGTTCGAGCAGAGAGTAAGCGTAGTTGAAGGATTTAAACAGCAAAATTGTCATAGTATATTACGTAAATCTATTTTTTCTCTCTCTATAATACTCTGCAGTCGGTTTTTTGTAATACCTGAAATATAGTAATACTCGTTTAGCTTCTTCCTCTCGATATATCCGTGCATACTATATAGGTTTTCCGCGATATCAGATAAATCCTTGTGGATATAATAATTATACATAATCTTGCTGTCGATGTAATTAAACTCATCGGCAGTTTTTTTAGCGGTAATTTTAGCGTTCTTATAATCCTTTTTACTTAAAAAACTGTCTATTAAATTAATCCTGTTTAAATGTTTTTTGCTTCTTTCGCCGATATCTTTGCTGAAAAATATTCCTGAAACAACACTTATAAGTAGCAATGCGGCGGCAATAAATATTCTTCTCATTTTTTAATTATATTATAATCTCCGTTTTTATTGTATGTCATAATAAACACATCCTTTAAATCGGTTTTTTCTTTATTGAGTATGGAGCGTATTTTATTCTTATCGGTATTATTCAGCTTCATAGAGCTTTCGAGATATTCGCCGTCATTTATAACCACAACCTCAATACCCGTATCCTCGGGCTTTATATTAAAATCCTCGGCTGATGGAGTGCGTTTCTGAGGTTTTTGAAGTACGCTGAGCTTACCGTTCGTTTCTACAATACAGTATTCAACATCCTCCAGCGAAAAAATACCCTGCTGTCTTAGTTGAACGCATAAATCCTCGGTAGTGATTCTTAAGCTGCTCATTTTATCCCTGAGTATTTTTCCGTCCTCAATAACCATAACGGGATTACCGCAGATAAGTCTTCTGAAAAAGCTGTTTTTCATCATAAATACGCTGACAGCTATTTCGCATGCGACGAGTATAAGAGTTGGTACGATACCCGAGAGCATAGGTTTTTCGGTATTTTCCATCGGCAGGGAAGCTAAATCAGCAATCAAAAGAGTTACAACAAGCTCCGACGGCTGTAAATCGCTAAGCTGCCGTTTTCCCATAAGCCGAACCGCGAATATTATAAACACATATAGTATAAGGGTCCTGATTATCGTTATCAGCATTCTATCACCAAATATAATATTTGTATTTACGCCTGAATAATACATTATTTAAGGTTAAAATTATTATAGGTGATACTATGTATAATTCTCTAAAAGAAAATATATCTGAGCTGCAAAAGATTACATCATCCTCGGCTGATTTTACGGTTAGAAATATTACGCTCAAAAACAATGAAGAATGCGCTGTATTTACTATAGAGGGAATGTCTGATAAGGAAAGTCTCGCGATATCGGTAATAAACCCTATACTAGGTGATCTTCCTGCGATTAAAGGCGAAGAGTTGTTTTATTATATTTATAACCGTGTACTCTCGGCTAGTGAAATAATACTCGTA
>CAJOHT010000025.1:1588-13923 GCA_905234305.1 uncultured Ruminococcus sp.
TTGCGGTATTGGCGGTTGACGGATGCAGTAAAATGCTCGCTATAGGAGTTCAGGGGTTTAAGTTCAGGAGCGTTTCCGAGCCTGAGAGCGAGCTTGTTCAGCGCGGCAGTCGAGAGGGGTTCACAGAGGCTATGCGTATTAATATGACATTGATACGTCGAAGAATGAAAAATCCGTCGCTTGTATTTGAAACGGCTTCGGTAGGAAGCGAATCCAAAACAGATATAGCTATTTGTTATATAAAAGGAACCGCTACGGATTCCTCTGTAGAGGAAATAAGAAAACGTATAAAGGAATGCGATATTAAAGTTGTATTCGGAGCAGGGTATCTTGTTCCTTATCTTGAGGACAGCGGTAAAAACGAGATTTTTACGGGTGTAGGTATTACCGAACGTCCCGATTCTTTATGCGGAAAGCTGATGGAGGGCAGGATAGGAATAATAGTTGACGGTACTCCGTCGGTGCTTATAATTCCTCATCTTTTCGTTGAGAATTTCCAGTCCGTTGACGATTATTCAAACCGTCCGTATTTCGCGGCGATTACAAGAATACTAAAGTATCTAGCTTACCTGACCTCAATTTTCTTCCCTGGACTCTATATTGCCTTTGTGATTTATCATCCCGATTATTTTCCCGCGGTATTGATGAAAACTATAAACGACTCTATCGAGCATACTCCGCTTCCTGTAATGCTCGAGGTTTTTCTGATAGATTTTTTATACGAAATAATGCGTGAGGCGGGATTAAGACTGCCCAAGGTACTCGGGCACGCTGTCAGTATTGTCGGCGCGCTGGTAATAGGGGATTGCGCTATTCAGGCGGGATTAATCGGCGCTCCTACTTTAATGGCGGTAGCGGTTGCGGCAATTTGCAGCTATGTAATTCCCGATTTATACCCTCAGATTACCGTATTGAGGCTTAGCTTTATTGTAACGGGAGGAATACTCGGAGTATGGGGAATAGTTATGTTATCCTGTGTTGTGATGATTTATATGGCGTCAAAATCTACGCTCGGCGTAGTATTCATCTCTCCGATAACGCCGTTTTCAAAGTTTAATATGCGCGATGTTTTTATTAGATTGGGCTGGAAAAAGCTCTCTAAGCATACTATGAATGTTCAAAGTTTAAAAGGAGGCAGTAAGTATGAGTAATAATAAAATAACTTTCCCGCAGTTTCTAACGATTAGTTTTTTATCCTCGCTTTCTTTTTTGCTTTTTATAAAAAACATTCCCTCGATTTATCTTATAATATGCGCTTTATCGGCTCTAACGGTAAACTTTTTTGTGATAATACTGTACAGGGGACAGGCTAAGGCTTTTTTATTACCGTTTTGCGGGGTGTATCTTGCGCTTTACTGTACTGTTGTAATCTCAAAATTCGCTGATTATATGTACAGAGCGCTTTCGTATGACCCGATGTGGCTTATTATAATAATCTTTTCGGTATTCGCTTTTTTCTGTACGGTAAAGGGGATAGAAGCGGTTTCGAGAGCCTCGGCGATAATATCGGTCTTTGTTCTCGCGGGAATAATATATATGCTCGTCTGCGGTTTTTCAAAATTAAGACTTGAAGTTACCGCCGATTTACCGTCTGAAGTTGTTTCCTCAATAATTTTGCTTTTGCCCTCGGTAATCTATGTTATTAATTACGAAAGTATTATTTCTGTTAAAAAGCGTTATTATTTTATAGCATCAGCGTTAATGCTTGCGGTATATTTTTATTTTATCCTTACTGCTGTCAGAGTTAATTCTTCTTATCCTATACAGTTTATCCCCGAGAATTCAAAAATAGGCGTATTTAAGGGAGCCGATTGTATATTGCTCGCGATACTTACAATTTCGGGCATCTACAGCGTAGCGGTCTCAGCAACGGGGCTTTTTAAATATTTTAAGCATAGATATTTAACAAACTCGCTTTTTACCGCGATAGTGGCAGTTTTGTCCGTTGTTGCAATATATACAGGATTTTCGGAAAACCTTATAAGCTATATTTTTGTTCCTTTTACACTTGTGGTTCTATTAGTAATAATAGTTATTTCGGCGGCGCTACGAGGACATATGTATAAAAATTCATAAATTGTAAAAAAAATCATAAAATTTACTTTTCAAAACGCGTATTTTGTAGTATAATATTATCCGTGTAAATATAATTTTATGAAGGTGGGTTTGTTATGGCTGTAGAATACTCAGTTACGCTGAAAAAGATTATCGACGATTTATCGCTTTCACCCTTGTATATGCCCATCAGAATAATAAACAGCAATATTAGCCGTCCCGGGCTTATGCTTACAGGTTATTTTGATTTTTTTGATACAACCCGTATTCTTGTATTCGGACATACTGAATTCTCCTATCTTTCACGCTTCGGAATTGAGCAGCAGCAACACGTAATAGACTCTATCTTCAGGTTAGGACCTCCCGCTGTAATTTTATGCAGAAGTTATGAGTTCAACGACGCTATGATGCACAGCGCCGAGGAGCATAATATCCCGATTCTTCAGTCAGCGGATACGACATCATCGCTTACCGCGGGAATTGTTACTCTGCTTAGTAAGGAGCTTGCTCCCAGGATTACCCGCCACGGAGTTCTGGTAGAGGTATACGGCGAGGGTTGTCTTATTATCGGCGACAGCGGGGTAGGTAAAAGCGAGACGGCTATTGAGCTTATGAAGCGCGGACACCGTTTAATAGCTGATGACGCCGTTGAGATACGTAAAATCGATAATCATACCTTAATCGGTCAGTCGCCTCAGAATATCCGTCATTTTGTCGAGCTTCGCGGAGTCGGAATTATAAACGCGAGAAATCTTTTCGGAATGGGTTCTATTAAACTCACCGAAAAAATCGATATGGTAATTAACCTGGAGCTTTGGGACGGTAAAAAGGCTTACGACAGGATGGGACTTGAAAACGAGTATATGGAGATTTTAAGTATCGATATACCGATTATGACTATTCCCGTAAAACCTGGTCGAAATCTATCGAATATTATTGAGGTCGCGGCTATGAATAACCGACAGAAGAAGATGGGCTATAATGCCGCTCAGGATCTTCTCACAAGCCTCGGTATGGAAATCGACGACGAGATGATAGAGAAACGCGTTGTCGATAACTGGGATAAATAAACTTAAAAAGGAAAACGACTATGAATAAATTTGAGGGTTTATATCTATTAGCTCAAGGACTCGGAGCCAATGCAAAATATAACGAGTCTATGAAAAATCATACAACCTTTAAAATAGGCGGAGACGCTTCGCTTTATATCGAGGTTGAAACCGTCAAGCAGTTATCGGAAATTAAAAAACAATGTAAAAACGAAGGCATTGACTACATAGTTTTGGGAAAAGGCAGTAATGTCGTAGTTAATGATAACGGACTTGATAAGGCTGTAATAAAGCTCTCGGGAGAGTTTTGCGGCGTTAGTATGCTCGACAGCGATACTATCTATTGCGGAGCGGGGCTTTCTTTAGCGGGTCTTTGTAAAGAAGCTGAAAGTAAAAAACTATCGGGACTTGAGTTCGCGTGGGGTATCCCTGGTTCGGTCGGAGGCGCTGTGTTTATGAACGCGGGAGCTTACGGCGGCGAGATGAAGGATGTTATTTATCAGGTTAATCATATTGATGATGACGGACGCTTGGGAACGATAAAGGCGGCTGATTTAAAGCTCGGCTATCGCCACAGCGTTTATAAGGAGAACGGCTTTACGATTATCGGCGTTACCTTAAAACTTACGCCTGATAACCCTCTCGCTATAAGAGAGCGTATGGATGATTATATGGGAAGGCGTAAGGATAAACAGCCGCTTGAGTATCCGTCGGCGGGTTCTGTTTTCCGCCGTCCCGAGGGTAATTACGCGGGCGCGTTAATCGAAAAGTGCGGTCTTAAGGGCAAGAGCGTCGGCGGAGCGCAGGTTTCCGAAAAACACGCTGGATTTATAATTAATACAGGCGGGGCTACTGCCGAGGATGTTAAAGGTCTTATAACACTTATTCAGAATACTGTTAAAAATGAAACAGGTTACGATTTAAAAAGAGAAGTTATTTTTCTAGATTAGAATTATACACAGGATTGACTATGGATTTTGTAATTATTACGGGCTTGTCTGGCGCGGGTAAAACTTGTGCTTTACACGCCTTGGAGGATATCGGCTTTTACTGCGTTGATAATCTTCCCTCAAGTTTGCTTACTACTTTTTATAATCTTTGTGAAACCTCGACCGACTCCGCTATGAAGAAGGTCGCGGTGGTGATTGACGTAAGAGGCGGAAACATTTTAGCGGGATTTTATGAGGATATTAAAGGCTTTAAAAAGAACAATAAACCTTTCAGCCTTATGTTCCTTGACGCTAAGGAAGATGTTCTTGTAACAAGGTTTAAGGAAACAAGACGCCGCCATCCGCTTGCCGATACGGTTCCCGATAAAAGCGTCGAAAGCGCGATTTTGCTTGAGGTTTCTTATCTTGAGCCGTTTAAGAAAATTGCCGATCATATTATAGATACAACTAACGTAAGTGTTAAGCTCTTAAAGGAACGTATAACCGAGCTGTTCCTCGTTAACAGGGAAAAGGGGATTATTCTATCGTTTATCTCCTTCGGCTTTAAGCACGGGATTCCCGTTGACTGTGATACGGTTTTTGATACAAGATGTTTGCCTAATCCCTTTTATATTTCCGAGCTTCGCGAAAAAACGGGACTCGACAGCGAAGTTTACGATTATGTTTTTTCATTTAAAGAGAGTAAGGAATTTGTAAAAAAACTGATTGATTTTCTCGACTGCTCGGTTCCGCTTTACCGTAAGGAGGGCAAGGCTGAGCTTGTAGTAGGAATAGGCTGTACAGGTGGTCAGCACAGGAGCGTCGCAATCGCCGAAACGCTGAGAAATCATTTCTCCGAAATCGGATATAACAGTTCCGTATTTCACCGCGACGCTAAAAAGATTATTAACTAAAGGATATATAAAATGTCGTTTTCGTCCGAGGTTAAGCGTGAGTTAACCGTTATAAAAACCGATTCAAAAGAAAGTTTGCTTGCCGAATGTTATGGTATGCTGCTCTTTTCCTCGCGCTTCAACAGCAGGGAGATTGTGTTCAAAACCGAAAGCTGCGATTGCGCTTTAAGGCTTGAGTATCTGCTCGATACCCTGTTTTCGGTCAGTATAAATAAGCAAAGCGATAAAAAAACAGAAGCATTTAAACAGAGCCTTTATAAAATATCGGTTCAAAACGCTGATGATTGCAAACGCATTTATGAGATGTTCGGTCATACGCGCCGTGACGTTAAGCTCAGAATAAACCGTGCTAATATTGATGATGAAAATTTATATCCGAGCTTTTTAAGAGGAGTATTTTTAAGCTGCGGTTCGGTAATAAACCCCAGCAAAAGCTACCATCTTGAGCTTTTTGTTGCTCATAAAACGCTTGCCGAGAATCTTATTCATCTTATAAACGAGGTAGAGGTTTTTTCGATTAATCCTAGGCTTGCCGCAAGAAAAGGCGGATACATAGTCTATCTTAAGGGCAACGCCGAAATCTGCGACTTTTTAGCGTATCTCGGTGCGGGCAATTCGGTTATGGCTATAATCGAGGCTACCGCATATAAAGAAATGATTAATAAGCTCAACCGAAGGCAGAATTCGGAGCTAGCGAATATTAAGAAAAAAGCCGACGCTTCAGCTAAACAGATTATAGCTATAAAAAAGATTATCGATAAAAAGGGTATAGATTATTTACCGTCCGATTTAAAGCCGTTAGCGCTTCTAAGGCTTGACAACCCCGATATGTCTTTAAAGGAACTTGGGGAGAATTTACAGCCGAAAATATCCCGAAGCGGAGTTAATCACAGGCTGGATAGAATATTTAAAATCGCGGATTCGATTTAGGAGGAATTATGGATAATAAAATGACTCTTGAACAGGCTAACGAAAAGCTGGAGCTTGTTGTTAAAAAAATGGAGAGCGGCGAGCTTTCCCTTGAGGATAGTATGAAGTATTACGAAGAAGCGTTTAAGCTGATTTCATACTGCTATGAACAACTTGATGATTTTAAAGGACAGATTATCGATATAAATAAAAGAATTGATGAGATAAAAAACAACGGAGGAAAGTAATGAACGATTTAAAAATGATAGAACAGGCGCTATACGCTTATGTGCCGTCTGATTACGAGTACGCTAAGGCTCTTACCGATTCAATGTCCTACAGCCTTGAAGCAGGCGGCAAGAGAATTCGTCCGAGGCTTGTTCTTGAATTCGCAAGGCTTTGCGGAGGAGATGAAAAAGCCGCTTTACCTTTCGCGTGCGCTCTTGAAATGATTCATACTTTTTCGCTTATTCATGATGATTTACCGTGTATGGACGATGACGATATGCGTCGCGGCAAGCCGTCTAACCATAAGGTTTTCGGTGAGGATATCGCTTTGTTGGCGGGTGATGCTCTTTTGAGCCTTGCTTTTGAGATAGCTTCAGCGCCCGAGACGGTAAAAAACGCAGGCGCCGAGGTTTGCGTAAGATGTGTTAATATTCTTTCCGCTTATTGCGGTGCGACGGGTATGATAGGCGGTCAGGTTATAGACCTTGAAAATGAGAATAAAATCGCTGATCTTGATTCCGTTACCGAGTGCAACCGTAAAAAAACAGGAGCGCTTATCAAGGCTGCGTGCGAGATGGGATGTGTATGCGCGGGAGCTGATAAAAAACAGATTGCCGCTGCTAGATTATTTGCCGAGAATATCGGTATCGCGTTCCAGATTGTTGACGATATTCTTGACGTTACATCTACCGACGAGGAACTAGGAAAGCCTGTCGGCAGCGACGAAGAAAACAATAAATCAACTTACGTTTCTTTACTTGGAATCGAGGAATGTAAGAGAAGAGTGGACAAGCTGACCGGCGAGGCTATAGAGGCGCTTGAGTTGTTTAACGGCGATACCTCGTCGCTAAAGGAGCTTGCGTTAAGCCTTTCTAAAAGAACGAATTAAAATATATCGGGGGTAAGGATTATGGAAGAAAAGTACAGAATCCTTTCTACAATTAAATCTCCCGCCGACCTTAAGCAATTGTCGGACGAGGAAATTATAGAACTTTGCTCTGAAATACGCGAGAAGCTGATTGAGGTCGTTTCGGTAAACGGCGGACACCTCGCTTCCAATCTCGGTATTGTAGAGCTTACTGTTGCTTTACATAAAAACTTCAATTGCCCTAACGACAGCATAGTATGGGACGTAGGTCATCAAAGCTACGTTCATAAAATGCTCACGGGACGGTATGAAGCTATAGATACTATCCGTAAAAAAGACGGACTCGCGGGCTTCCCTAAACGGAGCGAAAGCGAGTATGACGCTTTTAACGCGGGACATTCGAGTACGTCTATCTCCGCCGCGTACGGTATCGCTCAGGCTAAACAGCTTAAGGGCGATGATTCCTATACTATCGCTATAATCGGCGACGGCTCTATGACAGGCGGACTTGCGTACGAGGGGCTTAATAACGCGGGACGTTTTAAGAAGAATTTTATCGTTATTCTTAATGATAATAAAATGTCGATTTCCAACAACGTCGGCGCTATGGCGATGAACCTTTCCCATATGCGTTTAAAGCCCGCATATCTGAGAACAAAACGCCGTACTGAGCGGATACTTTCCCATATCCCGCTTATAGGAAATTTCTTTAAAAAGGTTCTTAAAAAGAGTAAATCTAAGCTCAAAAACATAATTTATAAAAATACATTATTTGACTTTTTAGGCTATACCTACCTAGGCCCCGTAGACGGTCACGACCTTGACGAGCTTCATAACGCTATGGAAGTCGCTAAGAAAACAAACGGCGCCGTGCTTATTCACGTTGTTACAAAGAAAGGTAAAGGATACGAGCCTGCCGAGGAACATCCAAAAGAATTCCACGGTATCGGTAAATTCGATGTTGATACGGGTGAGCCACTTTCCAGTTCAAAAGGATTTTCATATGTATTCGGAAATCATCTCTGCGATTTAGCGGCTAAGGATAAAAAAATCTGCGCGATTACAGCCGCTATGACGCTCGGAACGGGTCTTTCCGAATTCTCAAAAAAGTATAAGGACAGATTTTTCGACGTTGGAATTGCCGAGGAACACGCGATTACCTTCGCGTGCGGGCTTGCTACTAAGGAGATAATTCCGTTCTTTGCGGTTTATTCAACTTTTTTGCAAAGAGGCTTTGACCAGCTTATCCATGACGCGGCTATTCAGAAGCTGCACGTAGTTATTTGCGTGGACAGAGCGGGTATTGTCGGCGATGACGGCGAAACTCACCAGGGACTTTTTGACGTCAGTATGCTCAATACGATTCCTGGTACTACAATTTTTTCACCTTGTTATTTTGACGAGCTTAAGGATTCCTTGAACGCGGCGGCTTATTTATGCGACGGTCTCGCGGCGGTTCGTTATCCGCGCGGAGGTGAGCTTTATAAGCCCGAGGATTTTGAAAAGCACAGCATCAATTTTGACCTTTACGGAAAAGAAGGCGCAGCTATCTCAATCGTAACTTACGGAAGACTTTTCTCTTATGCGTGCAAGGCTAAGGAACGCCTTGAAAAAGAGGGGATGGCCGTTAATATAATTAAGCTCTGCCGTATTAAGCCTATTGACTCTAAGGCTGTTCAACTCGCTTCCGACTCCGAAAAAATATTCTTCTTCGAGGAATCGCTAGTAGCTGGCGGAATAGGCGAGTCATTCGGCTATGAGCTAAAAAAGACGGGCAAAAATTTCTTCTATAAAATCCATGGAATCAAGGACGCGTTCGTACGTCACGAAACCGTTGACGAAGCGCTTAATGAGTTTAAGCTGGATGACGACGGAATGATTGAGGTTATAAAGGAATATTTATGAAAAAAAGACTTGACGTTCTCGTATACGAAAAGGGCTTAGCCGAAAGCCGCGAGAAAGCTAAGGCGTTTATTATGGCGGGGGAGATTTACGTCGATAATAAAAAAGCCGATAAATGCGGTCAGAGTTACGATGAAAACTCTGACATCGAATTCAGGGGCAAAGCTCCTAAGTATGTCAGCCGCGGCGGCTTAAAGCTCGAAAAAGCGATGAACAGCTTTAATATAGATTTAAATAATAAAACTACAATGGATATAGGAGCGTCAACAGGCGGTTTTACCGACTGTATGCTCCAAAACGGCGCGAAGAAAGTCTATTCTGTCGACGTAGGCTACGGTCAGCTTGCGTGGAAACTCAGGAATGACGAACGCGTGGTTAATCTTGAGCGTACCAATATGCGTTATGTTACCGAGGAACAAGTGCCCGATAAAATTGATTTCTTTTCTATAGATGTTAGTTTTATTTCTTTAAAACTTTTGCTTCCCGTAGCGCGTAAGCTGCTTTCCGATAACGCCGAGGCGGTATGCCTTATTAAGCCTCAGTTCGAAGCGGGCAGAGAAAAGGTAGGTAAAAAAGGCGTAGTCAGAGATCCCGCGGTTCACGCGGAGGTTGTTAAAAGTATTTACAGCTTCTGTCTTGATAACGGATACAGTGTACTGGGACTCGATTTTTCGCCGATTAAAGGTCCCGAGGGTAATATAGAGTATCTTATTTATATTAAAAAATCCGACTCTCCCGTTTCAGAAGTCGATATTACTCCGACTGAGTTGGTCGAAAAATCTCACGCAAGTCTTGATAAATAGGTGAAGTATGAAAATTGCTTTAATTGTAAATACAGATAAGAAAAAGGCGATAAGCTGCGCCGCGAATATTTCAAAAATCCTTTCCGAAAAGAATGCTGAGATAATAACTCTTAAGAAGTTTTCGGATTACGGCGTTATTAAAGATATTAAAAACGCGCAGGTCGCGGATAATTATATCGAGCTTTTTTCGTTGTGTGACGCCGCCGTTACGGTTGGCGGCGACGGAACTATAATACACAGCGCTAAATACGCCGCCGAGTACGATACGCCGATGATAGGCATTAATGTCGGACGGTTAGGCTTTGCCGCTGAGGTCGAACCCGACAATATTAAAGATTTGTTAAGGCTTTTAAGCGGAGAGTTCTCAATCCAGAACCGTATGCTGCTTGATGTTACAGTGACGCATAAAGACGGCAGCGTTAAGAATTTTCTTGTCGTTAACGACGCTACGGTTGCCCGTGGAAGGCTTTCCCGCATTATCGATATTTCGGTATGGCTCGATAATTCGCCTATATCGGAATATCACGCGGACGGAATTCTCTTCTCAACGCCTACGGGTTCAACCGCGTATTCATTATCCGCGGGCGGTCCCGTTGTTTATCCCGAGATGGAATGTATTCTTCTTACTCCTATCTGTCCTCATTCGCTTATATCGCGCTCGGTAATATTTGACGGGAAATCCGTGCTTAATACAACTGTAAAAATACGGGATAATTCGCCTGCCGTACTTTCGATAGACGGCGAGGAAAATATAGAAATATCTTCTTCGGATGTAGTTACAGTAAAAAAATCCGATAAAATCCTTAAGCTGATAAAGCTCTATGACAGGAATTTTTATCAGCTATTAAACGAAAAACTGAAAGAGAGAAAATCTTAATGAAAACTCGAAGACACGCAATGATACTTGAAATTATTAACGAATACTCGGTAGAAACTCAGGAAGAGCTTTTGCTTCTTCTCAAGAAAAACGGTTTTAATGTAACTCAGGCTACCGTTTCAAGGGATATTAAGGAGCTTAGGCTTTTAAAATCTCTTTCTCCCGACGGTAAATACAGGTATACCTCTATAAAAAAATCCGCCTCGGATTTACAGGGAAGTGTTCAGAATTTCTTTAACAGTTCTGTGATTATGGTAAAAGCGGCGCGTAATCTTGTTGTTGTAAAAACTCTGGCAGGTATGGCTGGAGCGCTTTGCGCGACGATTGACAGTATTACGTTTGACGGAATGATTGGAACTATAGCGGGCGATGATACGATTTTTATTGCCTGTGCCGACGAGAATTTCGCGACAAAACTTGTCGTTGAGTTAAAAAACTATTTGTAATTAAGGATAAGTATGCTTAAATCATTATATATAGAAAACATTGCCGTAATTGAAAAATCCGATGTTGAGTTTTATTCGGGACTTAATATTCTTACTGGCGAAACCGGTGCTGGTAAGAGTATCGTTATCGACGCTATTAACGCTATTCTCGGCAAACGCACCAGCCGTGAGATTATACGCGCTGGCTCCGAGGAGGCGACGGTATACGCCGTTTTTGAGAATGTTAACGATGTAGTGCGCGAAAAGCTCTCGGAAAACGGTTACAGTCTTGAGGATGACGAGCTAATTATTAGCCGTACTCTTTCGCTTTCGGGCCTGCCGCATAAACGGACGACCAGCTAACGTTTCTTTTTTAAGAGAACTCGGGTTGAATTTAATTAATATCCACGGCCAGCACGAAAGCTACGAGCTTTTCTCGCCTGAAACTCATATAAAATATATTGATAACCTTGCCTGCGATGGTGAGCTTTTACAGCAGTATGGCGAGGCTTACGCTGAGTACAGGAAGCTGAATAAACAGCTGAATGATTTTTTGAAAAGTGAAACTAACCGCGAACAGCGTATTGATGTGCTTTCGTACCAGGTTGAGGAGCTTGAAAACGCTGATATTCAGCTTGGTGAGATTGAATCCCTTAGCGAGGAGCGCCGAGTTCTTATGAATGTCGAAAAGGTGACATCTGCGCTTCATAATGCTAAAAATGCTCTTGAAGGTTCATCGTCATCAGGCGTTACCGATAAGCTCGACGATGTTGTTACTGCTATGAGAAAAGCGGCAGATTTAAACCCAGCATTAGAAAATCTTTTTGAGCGTATAAACGGCTTATATTATGAGCTTCAGGACGCTGGAAATGATATTTCCGAGGCAATAGACGAAATTGAGGAAAATCCCTACAGACTCGAGGAAGTTGAGGAGCGGCTCGATTTATTGAATAAACTCTCCCGTAAGTACGGAAGTACCGAGGAGGAAATGCTTGAGTTCCTTACGGAAGCTAAAGCTGAACTTGAAAGGCTTTTAAAATTTGACGATAATGTATCCGAGCTTAAGCAAAGCCGCGACAAAGCCCGAGAAAAAGCTATTGAGCTTGCCGATAAGCTCACCGAGATACGCGAAAAGACTTCACGTTCTTTTGAGAAAAGGGTTAAGGAGGAGATGTCTTTCCTTGATATGCCTAACGTCGAGATTGAGGTTTTGCGTAAGGAACGCGAGCTTTATGATAACGGCAGGGACGATATAGAAATACTTATTTCTGCTAACCCCGGGGAAGTACCGAAGCCTGTCGCTAAAATCGCTTCCGGAGGAGAGCTTTCGAGAATGATGCTCGCTATTAAAACGGTTCTTGCTTCTAGCGATCTTA